>JANNLW010000232.1:0-2117 GCA_031397145.1 Sphingomonadales bacterium
GCTGGTGCTGGCGGTGCTTGGTTTTCACAGCTTTATTGCAAAGCCGTTTTACATTCCGTCGGAGTCGATGATGCCCGGCTTGCTGGTCGGTGATCGGCTCGTTGTTACCAAATATCCGTATGGCTGGTCCTTTGTCTCACCGACATTCCATCTCCTTCCTTTCATGAATGGCCGGGTCTGGGGCAAGCTGCCAGAGCGGGGCGACGTGGTGATTGCAGCGCCGCCCGGCGTGAAGGAGGACTATATCAAGCGCGTGATCGGCTTGCCCGGCGATCGGCTCGAGGTCCGCAACGGCACGGTCATACTCAACGGCGTGCCCGTCAAACGTGAACCCGTAAGGCAAGTTTTGATCCCGGTCGATGTCAATGCTCCTTGTAGCGTGTCGGAATATCCCCGCCTCAAGGTGGTTGCGCGCGATGGCAAGGAATATTGCCAAATGCCTGTCATCCGCGAAACACTGCCCAATGGTCGCAGCTACAATACGATTGATCTTGGCTATCGCTATGACTCGGATGACTATCGTGCGATTTCGATTCCCGAAGGTCATGTGTTCTTGATGGGAGACAATCGGGATCGTTCGGCTGACAGTCGTTTTTCGGTCGAGGATCGAGGGCTTGGCGGGCCGGTTCCTTGGGAAAATATCGGAGGTAGGGCAGAATTCGTTACATTCTCGCTCGATGGCACCACGAAATTGTTCAACCCATTGTCGTGGTTCACAGCTCTACGTTCGAGCCGGGCCGGAAACAGCCTGCATCCAGAACAGGTTGAGTAGCGATGGTTAGCCATATCGAGGAACCTGGCCCGAACGAACTGCGCGATCCGCTGATTCGACAGGAGCTTAAAAGGGCCTCGGTTTGGATTGGGCTAGTTGTCCTCGTTGCCTTGGTGTGGCTCCTGGCCCAGCCATTGCTCCTCATCATCGGCGGGATTGTTTTTGCATCCATGCTCGATGGCGGCACTCGATTGCTCGGCAGCGCATTGCCGATCGGTCGCCAATGGCGGCTTTTATTGGTCGTCCTAGGCGTGGTGGCCTTCCTGGCTTGGGTCGTCATTCTCGCCGGAACCCAACTCGTGCAGCAATTTGAAAACATGCGGATCATCATTGAACAGCAGATCTATGTGATTTCGGAGTGGGCGGCGCAAATGGGTCTGCTAAAGCATCCTGAGCAGTTTACAGAAATTGGCAAGCAGATCGTTGGATCGCTCGGCCGCGTCACCTCGGCTGTAACAAGCGTGTTCGGCGCCATTACCAGTGTCGTGCTGATTGTCGTGATCGGCGTGTTTCTCGCCATCGAGCCGAGGCTTTATGAACGAGGCATCGCGTGGATGTTTCCAATTAGAAGCCGAGACCGAATCTATGGGACAATGTTTGCTATCGGGGCGACCCTGCGTCGCTTGATGGCAGGCCGGCTGGTCGCAATGTTTTTCGAAGGTGTAAGCACCTATTTTCTGCTTTTGTGGGGCAACGTGCCGATGGCCGCACTGCTTGGCGTGCTCACCGGCATGCTTGCCTTTTTGCCTAATATCGGCGCACTGATCTCTGGCGGACTCATGATGCTTGTCGGTTTTTCCGCGGGTGTCACCACTGGCTATTGGGCAATTGGCGTTTATCTATTTGTCCATACACTCGACGGGTATCTGATTGTCCCGATGGTGGCGCGCCGCTCTGTCGATCTTGCGCCGGCATTGGTTCTTGGGGCACAGTTGATATTCGGGGCGCTGTTTGGAATATTGGGGCTTGCCCTCGCCGATCCAATCGTCGCGATGCTGAAGGTCGCATTGGAACGGGAATCCGAAAAATCGGCGGAAAGGGCAGAAGTGCCCGCCGGCTGAATGATCAGCGCCCCGAGGGCAATTCGCCAGGAGGCATTGCACCCATGGCCCCATCTGGAGCCTGTTGTTGCATCTGCTGCTGAAGCGCCTGGACTTCAGCCATGCTCTTGAAATCGATCAATTCGACATCGAAGAATAATGTTGAGTTGGCCGGGATGCGCTCATTGGCCTGTGTGCCATAACCCAGGGCAGGTGGTATGCAGAGCTTGTAGCTGCCACCCCGTTGCATCATCTTCAAGGCTTCAGTGAACCCGGGAACCAGACCCTGAACAGGAAAGGCCGCG
>JANNLW010000417.1:0-3635 GCA_031397145.1 Sphingomonadales bacterium
GCTCCCTCAGAAATCCGTATGCCCGGAACCCTTGCGGCGCTAACGCGCTGGCTCCTGGACAGCCCTGATGTACCCGAAGCAGGCCCGCCCGCGCGACGGATTGCGGTTTCAGGTAATCCGCAAGCCCCGCTAATGATCATGATCGACATGCCTGAGCTGGGCGATGTCGATGCCGGACATTTGCTGTCGGGTGAAGTCAGCGATCTGTTTGACCGGATGTTGGCCGCGCTCGGGCTTGATCGTCAATCGACCTATCTGGCGGCCCTGTGTCCGGGGCGGGCGCCGACAGGCCTGCTGCCGCCGTCAAGCCATACCAGACTGGGAGAGATTGCCCGCCACCATATTGGCCTTGCTGCCCCCAAACGGCTCTGGCTCATGGGAAGTGCGGTGAGCCGTGCGATCCTGGGGATGGAACTCGCCCAGGCCCGTGGAACTTTGCATAAATTTAACCATGAGTGGGGCAGTGTTGACGCCGTGGTGAGCTTTTCGCCGCGCTTTCTGCTTCAGAGCCCGCGCCGCAAGGCCGATGCCTGGGCAGACATGCAGATGCTGATCGGGGAAAACCAGGCGTGACAATCAAGACGGTATTTTTCGCTGCTGCATTTTTCGCCTTGTCTGCGACCTCCCCGGCCTATGCGGTATCCGATAATGCGGCGCCCATTGCCCGCACGCCTTACGCCGCCCAGCTTGGCCCGCATGCACGTGAAAAATACGCTGAGATTTTTGCAGCCATCCATGACAGCCAATGGACTGATGCTGCCGCCAAACTCGATGCGATGCCTGAAGGCCCGCTTCATCCGGTTGCCCGTGCCGAACTCTATCTCGCCAAGGGTAGTCCCAAGGTTTCTGGCGAAGCGCTCGCTGCGCTAGCCGAAAAGGCCCCCGAACTGCCGCAAGCCCAGGTGCTGGTTCGCCTTGCCCAGTCGCGCGGCGTGACGGCGGTTCTCGAACTGCCCAGCCCACAGGAACTCCGCTGGCTGGGCTCCGCGCCTCGCCGCGGCAAGGTCGCCGGCTCCGAAGCGCGCGGCACAGCCCTCTCCAGCAGGATCGTTCCACTCCTGAAAACCGATCGCCCGAATGAGGCCGAATCGGTTCTCGATATCGCCAGCTTCGATCTCGATCCCGACACGCTGACCGAATGGCAGCACCGGATCTCCTGGTCCTATTATCTGACGGGTGACGATGCGGCGGCGCGACGCCTCGCCGACAAGGCCCGCGCCGGATATGGTGATTGGGCTGCACAGGCCGATTGGGTTGCCGGGCTTGCCGCCTGGCGCCAGCGGGATTGGCAGGCTTCGAGCGATGCCTTCGCGTCCGCCGGGCGACGCAGCGGTGATATCGAGATGGTGTCGGCCGGACATTTCTGGGCGGCTCGTGCCGATATGGCGGCGGGACATCCAGAAAGGGTCGAGGCCCGGCTCAAAGCTGCCGCTGTCAATTCAGAGACATTTTACGGCCTGATGGCGCTTCAGCGCCTTGGTCTTCGAACCAAACCTATTGATCAATCGGCTTTGGGAAATATTGAAGCGCGTTCAAATGTCCGTGCTGCGCTCGCTCTTGCCGAGATTGGCGAGATGGATCTGGCTGACCAGTTGATTCGCTTTCAGGCACGAATCGGAGACGCGCGCGATCATGCCGGACTGGCAACAATTGCCGGACGGATGGATCTGCCCGCAACACAGCTTTGGTTGGCACACAATGGCCCGGCTGGTGCGCAGGCGGCGGTGAGCGCGCGCTATCCAGCCCCACAAGGATGGCGTCCGGCCGGCGGCTGGCGCGTTGACAAGGCGCTGGTCTTTGCGCATGCCCTTCAGGAATCGCAGTTCCGTACAACGGTCACCAGCCCGGCGGGTGCACGCGGCCTGATGCAGGTCATGCCCGGCACGGCCGCAATGCTGTCACGTCGCAGGGGCGAAACCTCGGTCGGCCCGCTTACCAATCCGTCGATCAACCTCGAGTATGGCCAGAGCTTTATCGAACTGGTCCGCGACATGAGTGAAACCGGCGGTCTGCTGCCCAAGGTGATCGCGGCCTATAATGCCGGGCCGCAACCGGTTGGCGAATGGAATGCACGCGCCCGCGACAATAACGATCCGCTGCTTTACATTGAATCGATCCCCTATTGGGAAACCCGCAGTTACGTCACGATTGTCCTGCGCAATTACTGGATGTACGAGCTGCAGGCAGGGCAACCGGCCAAGAGCCTTGCTGCCTTGTCTCAGGGTCTGTGGCCGCGCTTCCCCGGCCTTCCCGGCGCGACGGCCGTCCGCTTGACCTCGACGGGCGGCCTTGCCAGTGCCGATTGATGAGACAAGGGCGTTTGTGCCCGTTCGCATCGCACTCCTGACCATTTCTGACAGCCGCACACTCGCAGAAGACAAATCGGGCGACGCCCTAGCCGAACGTATCGCCGGGGCCGGTCATATTCTTGCCGAACGCGCGCTCCTGAAGGATGATGCCGACGATCTCGTCGCGCTGCTCCACCGCTGGGTTGATGATCCGAACATCGATTGCGTCATCACGACCGGCGGAACCGGCGTCACTGGCCGAGACGTGACGCCCGAAGCACTCGCCAGGCTCGGCGGCAAGGATATTCCGGGCTTTGGCGAACTGTTCCGCTGGATCAGCTATGCCAAGATCGGCACTTCGACGATCCAGTCGCGCGCCTGCGCGGTGGTCGCGCGTGGCACCTATGTTTTTGCGCTTCCCGGCTCGACCGGCGCGGTCAAGGATGGCTGGGACGAGATACTCGTCAACCAACTCGACAGCCGTTTCCGTCCCTGCAACTTCGTCGAACTGATGCCGCGGCTGAGGGAAGTTTAGGACTGCTTCCGACCCCATTGCCGACATTCAGCTCCCGTCCCAGCCGAAGACGTCTTCTAGCCCCAGGCCAAAAACACGAGCGATACGAAAAGCGCTTTCGAGACTGGGCGAATAGCGTCCTTGTTCAATGGCGATCACAGTTTGCCGGGTGACTCCGATTGCTTCGCCAAGTGCGGCTTGGCTCATTGCACCGTTCTGTTCGCGCAACTCTTTTACGCGGTTGGTGATTGAGGGACGGCCCACCATGGCTCAGAAGCTCCGGCGTATGAGGAGAATCTGGAACGCGTACTCTGCTATTTGCGACACAATCAGGCTTCCCATAACCAAATGGAACAACATGTTGCCATCCGAATAGGCAATGAAGTGGCCGAGCGACAAAACGGCACCAGTGGCTAGAACAAATCCGGACCAGTGGCTCGAACGAAACTGTATTTGCTGCTCGCGTTCGTCCGCAGGGGTGTTGGCCTCTCTGGGGGAGGATACCGCCAACACGACCTGCGCGACTACCGAGCCAATGACGATAAGGATAACTAAGGCGATAACGATTAATGGCGAGGCAGTTTCCCCGAGCGCCTTCGACGCAGCGCGCACGATGTGTAAATAGTATAGGCTAGCTGCCGTCATGACCAAAGCCATTAGCCAGGCAGATTTTTCTCGGAATGACATGAACGACTCCCTGTGTAAAAAATTTCTAACACGGGACTAGTAAGACATTCACGGCATGTCAAATATATTTGACATGTCCTCGTGAATCAGCAGGCGTTGGCTAATAGAGGTTTTCCAGCCAATTACAGTCGCCCCAAACCTTCCAG
>JANNLW010000433.1:0-7161 GCA_031397145.1 Sphingomonadales bacterium
CCTCGAGGTCGTGCGGGCCGGCGGCGTCCTGCAGAAGCTTGCCGCCAACTTCGAAGTGCGCTGCTACGGCGACATCGTGTACGGCGAGATGCGCTTCAATTCGACCGTTCCCTACACGGTGCACGAAACGGCGGGCGCCTCGATGCCCGATGCCTTCGCGTTCTCAGTCACTTGCTCGGGACGGCTTGCTCCGATGATCGCACTTGCCACATTGGGTTCACGCAGGACCCAGGCGAGGGCGAATTGCGCAAGGCTGCATCCGGTTTCGATCGCAAGCGGCTTGATCGCTTCAACGGCTTCCAGCAGTTCAGGTACCAGCCACCGCCCCATGAACCCGCCCATCTCGGTGCTCGCCGCGCGGCTATCCGCAGGCGGCGGCGTGTCCTTGCTGTATTTGCCAGTAAGCAGCCCTTGGGCAAGGGGAGACCAGACGATTTGCGAAATGCCATTCGCCGTGCACAAGGGGATCACACCCTTTTCCGGCCTTCGCCAGAGCAGTGAATATTGTGGCTGGCTCGACACGAATTTGACCGTATTCGGCACGGCGAGCCCGTCACGGATATTCTGTGGCGACCATTCCGAAAATCCGATCACGCGCGCCTTGCCTGAACGAACGACTTCGGAGAGCGCATCCATCGTCTCTTCGATGGGTGTTTCAGTGTCATAACGGTGACACTGATAGAGATCGAGATAATCAGTCTGCAATCGCGTCAATGAGCCATCGATCTGCTTCATGATCTGGGCGCGCGAGAGCCCCTTGTCGGTGTCAGACATCGGGAAGTAGAGCTTGGTTGCCATTACATAGCTGTCGCGCGCACGGCCTTTCAGGGCATTGCCCAAAAACGTTTCGGCGGATCCGCGGCCATAGGCATTGGCCGTGTCGATGAAGTTGATGCCCTCGTCAAAGGCCCTGTCGACACAAGCTCTCGCCGCGCTGGTATCAACGCCCACACCATAGGTCAGCCAGCTGCCGAGGCAGATTTCCGTGACCATGATCCCGCTATCGCCAAGCTCGCGCATTTTCATTCGATTATACCGCCGTCTGGCCAGTGAGCTGACGCGTCACCGGGTGAGAAGAAGAAAGCCCGCCGTCGACCGCAATCGCCTGTCCATTGACATAGCTCGCCTGGTCGGAGGCGAGAAACAGTGCAACATTTGCCAGTTCGTCAGGTTGTGCAGCGCGGCGCAGTGGATTGAGGCGGCCGACCTTGTGCATCACATCCTTGGATTTGGCATAGTCAAAGGTCGGCTTGGTCATGCCGGTCTCGGTAAGGCCGGGGCAGATTGCATTGCAGCGCACGCCCGTTTCCGAAAGTTGCTGGGCCGTGACCTTGGCAAGGTTGATCACGCCCGCCTTCGAAGCCGAATAGGCTGGTCCGCCCGCACCCGAACGGATGCCTGCGACACTCGCAGTCAGGATGATTGATCCGCCTTTGCCCGCATCGGCCATCGCCTTGCCGGCATGCTTGGCCATCAGCCATGGGCCGATCAGATTGACACGGAGGATCTCCGTCCATTCTTCAGGCGTCAGATCGAAGATACCGGCCATGCCGCCGCCAATACCGGCATTGGCAAACGCAACATCGAGGCCGCCATAGGACGAAAGCGCGGTTTCAACGAGCTTTTTCACATCGGCTTCAATACCGGCGTCAATCTGTAGCGCAGTTACTGTCCCGCCTGCATCTGTTACCATTTTCGCCGTTTCGTGCACGGCTTCGGTCTTGTCACCGATGACGAGTTTCGCGCCTTCCGCGGCAAAACGCTTGGCACTAGCCCGGCCAATGCCCGAACCGGCGCCTGTAATGATCGCGACTTTTCCTTCAAGAGCTCCCATCATGCACCTCCACTGATTGTTACGCCGCCATCGCAGACGATGGTCTGGCCCGTTGTAAAAGCGCCAGCGCGCGAGGCGAGGAAGACTGCAGCCCCGGCAATTTCGCTCGGCTCGCCGATCCGCTTCAGACAGGCAGAGGCGGTTGAGACCTTCAGTGTGTCAGGATTTTCCCATAGCGCGCGTGCCATGTCCGTGCGGATCAGGCCAGGCGCGATACAATTGACCCGTACACCCTGCGGTCCGAACTCGACGGCAAGGTTGCGTGCCATCTGCATGTCGGCTGCCTTGGAAATGCAATAGGCGCCAATGATGGATGATCCCTTGAGCCCGCCAACCGAAGAAATGATGACAATCGCCCCTTCGCCACGCGCGAGCATTTCAGGTGCGGTCATCGATATCAGCCAGTGGTTGGAGATGATATTATTGTCGAGAATCTTGCGAAACTGATCGTCGGCAATGCCCAGCGACGGACCATAATAGGGATTCGATGCCGCGTTGCAGATCAGCGTCGTCACTTTGCCAAAGGCGCGTAGGGTTTCGTCAACGAGGTTTTGGAGATCGCTTTTCGACGAGATATTGGCCGGAACGGCAATCGCTGTGCCTTCCCCATGTTTCGCATTGAGGTCGGCCGCGACAGCATCGCATGCCTCCGCCTTGCGGCTCGAAATAACGACCTTTGCACCGTGTTCAGCCATTTCCTCGGCAATGGCCTTGCCGATTCCGCGGGATGAACCCGTGATGATTGCGACCTGGCCGGTCATGTCGAACAGAGACAATGATTCCTCCTTGATACGCCGCGCTGGCGTCTATTTTGCGCCTGCGGCCTGGGCAAAGCTCCAGGCGCGTTCGGCAAGCGGGTTGACGCGTTGTGACATGTTTTTGGCGTGCACCGACGATGCGGTGCCATCGATCACGCGCTTCTTGATTCCTTGCATGATCCCGGCAAGCCTGAAGAAATTATAGGCGAAATACCAGTTCAAGTCGGGCACGCCATCGCGTCCTGTGGCCGCGCAATAACGTTCCACCACTTCGTCAAGCTCAGGGATACCGAGCGCCTTGCGATCAAGATCCACGACGCCCGAACGTCCACCATTTTCGGTAACCCAGGCCATTGCGACATAGGTGAAATCGGCAAGCGGATCGCCCAGCGTGCCTAACTCCCAATCCAGCACGGCAAGAACCTTGGGCTCGTTCTGGGCAAAGATCATGTTATCGATCCGGTAGTCGCCATGAACGACACTGGTTCGGGTCTGCTCGGGAAGGGTGGCTGGCAGGAATTCGATGAGCCTTTCCATCTCCGGCATGACTTCGGTTTCGGAAAGGCGATATTGCTTGGTCCAGCGATCGACCTGGCGACCGAAATAGTTTCCGGGCTTGCCATATTCGGACAGACCGGCCTTTTCGACGTCAACAGCATGAAGGGCGGCGAGCGTATCGATCATCGCAAAGTAGGTCGCGCGGCGTTCATCCGGGCCGCTGGCATCGGGCATCGCGCCGTCCCAGATCGTCCGGCCCTCGACCATGCCCATGATATAGAACCAGCTTCCGACCACGCTTTCATCGACGCACAGGCCATAGGGCTTGGCGACAGGGAAACCAGTTGGATACAGGCCGGCAATGACCCTGAACTCGCGGTCAACGGCATGCGCAGACGGAAGGAGTACGCCATAGGGCTTGCGCCGCAAAACATAGGCTCCGGACGGTGAATCGATGCGGTAAGTCGGGTTCGATTGGCCGCCCGCAAACTTGCTTTGTCGCAACGGCCCTTGAAAGCCCTTCACATTGGCTTCCATCCACGCCGTAAGCTTCGCTTCATCGAGCCAGTCAGCGCCTTCCGGCGTGACCGTACCGCTGAAAAGTTTTTGCGCGTCCAGAGGTGTCGTTGCCATCAAGTTCTCATTGGTCAAAGACAATGACAGAGCGTGCACTGGCGCCGCCCTTCATTTTTTCGAACCCTTCGTTGATCTGCGAAAGCGGAATGCGCTCTGCGACGATCGAATCAAGGTCAAGCAACCCGCGCAGGTAGAAATCCACGAGCCGGGGAATGTCGACCGGGAAGCGGTTGCCGCCCATGATCGCGCCCTGCAGCTTCTTGCCTGACAAAAGGTCGATGGCGCTCAAGCCCACCTTCTCGGAAAGGGGCATCATGCCGAGAATGGTTGCCGTTCCGCCGCGCCGGAGGATATTGACCGCAAGCTGGGCA
The DNA here is from genome assembly GCA_031397145.1 of Sphingomonadales bacterium. Taxonomy (GTDB): domain Bacteria; phylum Pseudomonadota; class Alphaproteobacteria; order Sphingomonadales; family Sphingomonadaceae; genus Aquisediminimonas. The sequence goes on from JANNLW010000433.1 coordinate 4,038, forward strand.
GAGGCCGGTCGTCCAACCGCCTCGATCGCATGGTCGACGCCGCCCTTGGTCATCTCCAGGATTTCAGCCGCAGCACCTTCTGACGAAGCATCGACTACGTCCGTCGCGCCGAGCTTCATTGCCAGGGCCCGCTTTTCGGGAATTGGATCGGCGGCAATGATCCGTCCGGCACCGGCAATCTTGGCGGCATTGATCGTCGCCAATCCGACGCCGCCACAGCCTACTACGGCAACCGTTTCGCCGGGCGTAACTTTGCATGCATTAAAGATCGTGCCCGCGCCGGTTGTGACGGCGCACCCGATTACGGCCGCACGATCGAGCGGCATTTCGGGGTTGATCCGCACACATGCATTTTCATGGATAAGCATCTGTTCGGCGAAAGCCGAAAGGTTCAGCATCTGATTGACCACGGATCCATCGGCCCGTGAAATGCGAGGAGCGTCGGTGGCCGATCGGCGTGTGTCGCCGCCGAGGCAAAGCGACATCCGGCCGGTAACGCAGAATTCGCAATGTCCGCAAAAAGCGGAAAGGCAGGACACAACGGCATCGCCGACCTTGACCGTCCTGACCTCGCTTCCAATCGCTTCCACAATTCCTGCCGCCTCATGACCCGGAATGGCCGGAAGTGGATGAGGATATGTCCCTTCGATAAAATGCAAATCCGAATGGCAAAGCCCGCAGGCTGCAGTCCGGATAAGCACTTCATGCGGGCCCGGCTTCGAGATCGAGACCGTCTCGATCTCGAGCGGATTTCCAGGTTGAATTAAAATCGCTGCCTTCATCGTGAAATACCAATGTCCCCGCTCGACATGCCCTTGTCGGTTACGGCACTGTATTTGCCGAATTCGAGACGGGCGATGGCGCGCGAATGCACTTCATCCGGTCCGTCGGCCAAACGCAACGTGCGCTGGTGCGAATACGCACTGGCAAGACCGAAATCTTCCGAAACACCGCCTGCGCCGTGCGCCTGGATTGCGTCATCGATGATCTTGAGTGCCATCCCGGGCGCCTGAACCTTGATCATCGCGATTTCACAAGCTGCGGCCTTGTTGCCGACAGTGTCCATCATCTGGGCAGCCTTGAGGCAAAGGAGGCGCGTCATCTCGATATCGATGCGCGCGCGCGCAATGCGTTCCTCCCAGACCGAGAATTCGGCGATTTTCCGTCCGAAAGCTGTACGGGTCAGCAGCCGCTTGGTCATTTTTTCCAGGGCGACTTCGGCCGTGCCGATGGTACGCATGCAGTGATGGATGCGGCCTGGCCCAAGACGGCCCTGGGCGATCTCGAATCCTCGACCCTCACCCAACAACATGTTGGTCACAGGGACCCGCACATCCTTGAGTTCGATTTCCATATGGCCATGCGGTGCATCATCATAGCCGAAGACAGGCAGGTGGCGCATGATGTTCACGCCTGGCGTGTCGAGTGGCACAAGAACTTGCGATTGCTGCTGATGGCGCTTTGCTTCGAAATCGGTCTTGCCCATGACGATCGCGATCTTGCAGCGCGGATCGCCGGCGCCTGAAGACCACCATTTTACGCCGTTGATCACATATTCGTCGCCTTCGCGGCGGATGGCCGTTTCGATATTGGTCGCGTCGGACGAAGCAACGGCAGGCTCGGTCATCAGGAAGGCCGAACGAATTTCTCCGTTCATCAACGGAACCATCCAGTCCAGCTTCTGCTCGCGGGTGCCATAACGGTTGAACACTTCCATGTTACCGGTATCCGGAGCGGAACAGTTGAACACTTCGGAGGACCAGCCAAGCCGACCCATCTCTTCGGCGCAGAGCGAATATTCGACGTTGGTAAGGCCTGGCCCTTCAAGGTGCACGGTATCGTCGACATGCGGAAAGCCGGAACTGGGCGGCATGAACAGGTTCCATATCCCGGCAGCCTTCGCCTTGGCCTTCATCTCCTCCATGATGGGGATGACCTTCCAGCGTTCGCCTTCATTGGCCTGTTTTACGAATGTCGGGGTCGCGGGCTCAAGGTGGGTCTTGATGAAGTCCCGGACGCGGTCGCGCCAATAGGTTTCGCGTTCGTTCAGCGTGAAGTCCATGTGAGTCGTCCTCTCGATTTACCTTTACGTCAATGTCAGCATCGCACAGGGATTTCCAGCCCTTGTTTAGCCAGTTGTTTCCGACGCTACGGCAAGCTTGCGCACGCGCTCTTCATGATCCGCGCGTGTGATAGGAAAGCGCGTCATGGGAAGGATGCTGGCGATCCCGAAGCTGATCAACACTGCCAGAAAGTAGACACCCAGGTTCGCGAGAACCGCCCCATCAACTTCGCCGGGCCGTGCATTGGCCGGAAAGCCGGACAGGCTGACGATCGTGCCCGTGATGAAAATCCCAATGCCCGTCGAACATTTCTGGACGAAGAACACGCCCGAAAAGAACAGTCCTTCAGATCGCTCTCCGGTTTCGGCTTGCGATGCCTCGACGATATCTGCTGCCATCGATTGGGCGAGCATGAACGAACAGACCGCAAAAGCGTTTGAGATCGTGATCAGGGTGAACAGCAAAGGAATTAGCGCCGGACTGCCATTTTCGGGGAAAACACCTGCCAGCCTGAGGACGTAGGGAATAATGCCCACCGAAAGCGAGATTGCTCCTGAAATGACACTCCCTGTCCGTTTTTCCATATGTGCCTGAAGTGCACCGACAAGCAGGAAGGCACCGATCACACCTAGGAAGAGGGTTGCAGAATAGGCGAGAAAGCCAGCCTGTGGCATCTCCCAGAAATAGGTCATTGTGTATGTCGTAATGGAAAAGGACATGCCCTGGTTGATATAGGCAAAAAGCGAACTCAACAGAAGGATCAGATAGGCGCGATTCGAAAGAGTCTTTTTGATCTGACGGAATGTTTCGCCGAGCGGCAAATGGGTCGGCGCCGTGTCGGGCAGTCTTGCCAGACGACGGTGTGTCGTGATCGAGGAAACAGTCGTGGCAAGGATCATCAGGAACGCTCCTGTCCAGCCATAAAGTTCATAGCCTCGGACGTTGAGTTGCCCGACCGGATAACCGGGGCCGGGCACAAGAAAGACACCAAAGGCAAGAGTGAGCATTGTCAGTCCGCCACCCCATCCAAACAGGAAGCGCCAGCGGGTAATCGACGCGCT
>JANNLW010000441.1:0-3689 GCA_031397145.1 Sphingomonadales bacterium
GCTCCATCATCCAGTTTACACCGTCGACGTGCGGCCCTGTTAGCTGAGAAACAACATAGGGAACATGGCCGGAAAAATTGAATGGGTTGATCTTCCCGTAAGAAAAACTGGCACTGAGTGTACCATTTGCGAGTATTGCGCTGACCAACGGCAAATGTTTCGCCAGATCGGAATCTGCAACAACCCGAATTCCTGCAAGAAGCTTTTGTGCCGATTGAAGCTCTGCGCGTGTTGCCGCTTCGCCGTCAGGTGAATAATCGTCAAATCTCCGGGCGAGGGATCCGCCGTCAAGTGCACCGGGAGTGCCGTTGTAAACAGCCGATTCCGGGTAACGCGCAAGTATTTTCTCGGTTATTACCTCAAGAGGCCCGATCGAGGGCGGCGGAAGTCTTTTCACTCTGGCAAAAGCTGGTGCGGCTGTCGTCAGCGCAAGGGCAGAGATCGTTTGGCGGCGGCTCAATTCAAGCATGTGCGACTCTATTCATGGCTGATAGCTTGGTGACATTGTCAGCGAAGGCGGGCAACAGAAGATTATGACGATGGCATGGCGAAGCATTGAAGGCGATGAGGCTTTGGGCGTTCTCCTTATCGCAGATCACGCTTCGCGGCATGTTCCGCCGGACATCGATCTCCGCCTTGACCCTAAATTGCTCGACACGCACATTGCAATTGACATTGGTGTTGCCGAACTCGCCGCTGCTATCAACAAGCGTTTCGGGATTCCCGCAATTTTTGGCGGAATTTCAAGGTTGGTTGTTGATCTCAACCGGGAAAAGGATGCTCCTCACGTCATTCCGACGGCAAGTGACGGGCACGCCATTCCTGGCAATGCCATATCACACGAGGAACGGCTTTCGCGGATTGATCGTTTCTGGAGGCCTTATCATGAAGAGGTTGCTCGCGTTATTGAAACGACCCGTCCCCATCTTCTGGTTTCGCTTCACAGCTTCACGCCCAGGCTTGATTCCATGCCGGACGAGAAGCGCCCATGGGAAGTCGGCATCCTTTACAACAAGGATGATCGTGCAGCTCGAGTAGCAATCCCGGCGCTAACGAATGCGGGGGTCGTTGTGGGAGACCAGCGACCCTATTCAGGCAAGCTCCTGAACGCTACGATGAATCTCCACGGTGAGGAAAATGGCATTGCCTATCTCGGGATCGAAATGCGACAGGATTTGATTGGCACTGCCCTTGGTGTGGCGCGATGGGCGGACGTGCTTTCACCCGTCTTGCAGGCTTGCGCCAGATCTATTGGACCAGATGTATGAAGGGTTTGGAAGATCGCGCGCTTCTGATGTTCGTGATCGTCGTTTCGATCGCGTTCGGCTGGGTGATTTCGCCTTTTTACGGCGCAATTCTGTGGGCAATCGTTGCGGCAATCGTTTTCGCGCCTCTCAATCGGCGCCTCGCTGGGGCGATGCCGCGTTGGCCAAATACAACCGCCCTTGCGACCCTGATATTCATTGTTGCCCTCGTTATCGTTCCCGCAATCATGATCGGGACATCCCTCGTACAGGAAATTTTGAACCTCTATGTCAGTATCCAGTCGAACGAGCTGGACATAGGCCAAAGGTTTGCCGAAGTGCAGAAAAGCCTGCCTGTCTGGATGACAAGCCTCCTTGACCGACTTGGCTTGACTGATGTCGATCAGGTAAGCGAACGGTTTTCAAACGGCATTGCCAATGCCGTTCGCATTCTCGCCAGGGGCGCGCTGGATATCGGCCAGAGTGCTTTCAGCTTCTTTGTCGGCATGAGTGTCATGCTCTACCTTGCCTTCTTCCTATTGCGCGATGGACAACAACTTTCCAAACAGATTGCCAAGGCGATCCCGCTTCTGCCGGAGCAGAAATTCGCGCTGTTCGAAAAGTTTGCCACTGTTATTCGGGCCACCATCAAGGGCAGTATCGTGGTTGCCGTCTTGCAAGGACTGATCGGCGGTGTGATTTTCTGGTTCTTGGGAATACATGCTGCCCTTTTATGGGGCGTATTGATGGGCTTTCTGTCATTGTTGCCTGCCATAGGCACGGGGCTCGTCTGGGTGCCGGTAGCCGGCTACCTGCTCGTTACGGGATCGATCTGGCAGGGCCTTGTACTGGTATTTTGCGGCCTGTTCGTCATCGGCATGGTGGATAACATCCTGCGCCCGATTCTGGTTGGAAAGGACACCAGAATTCCGGACTATGTGGTTTTAATTACAACGCTTGGCGGGATTGGCGTTTTCGGGGTTAATGGCTTCATCATGGGCCCCATTGTTGCAGCGCTCTTCATGGCAGCTTGGGATATTTTTGGGCGGTCGCGAACCGCGAACGCTCCTTGATCGCTTGCATTTTGACTATGCTTGTCGGCATAGGTTCAGGCGGAAAGTGAGACAATGATGACCCATCAGTTCGATAAATCGAAACTTCCTAGCAGACATGTTTCGGTCGGTCCGGAGCGCGCGCCGCACCGGTCGTATTATTATGCGATGGGCCTGACCGAAGAGGAAATCGCGCGACCTTTTGTGGGGATTGCATCGGCAGGTAATGATTCAGCTCCCTGCAACACGACGCTCGATCATCAGGCTGATATCGCCCGAAAGGGTGTTGAAGAGGGCGGTGGAATGCCGCGCCGATTCAATACGATCACCGTCACCGATGGGATCGCAATGGGCCATCAGGGGATGAAATCCTCGCTGGTTAGCCGCGAGGTAATTGCCGACTCTGTAGAGCTTTCAGTCCGCGGCCATTGCTATGACGCGCTTCTCGGTTTTGCAGGATGTGACAAATCATTGCCCGGCATGATGATGGCAATGCTAAGGCTCAACATACCCTCGATTTTTGTCTATGGCGGGTCAATCCTTCCGGGTCGCTTCCATGATCGGGACGTTACCGTCGTCGACGTGTTCGAGATTGTTGGAAAATATGCTGCGGGTGTTTGCCCGATCGAAGAAGTTCACGCACTGGAAAAGGTGGCCTGTCCGGGGCATGGCGCGTGTGGTGGGCAATATACGGCTAATACGATGGCCTGTGTGGCGGAAGCGATCGGGCTTTCGCTGCCCAATTCGAACATGGCGCCAGCACCTTATACCACACGCGACCAGGTCGCACATGCTGCGGGTTTCCAGGTTATGGAATTGCTCGCCCGAAATATTCGACCGCGTGAGATTTGTACGATACAAGCCTTTGAAAATGCTGCACGAATAGTTGCAGCAACGGGTGGATCGACAAACGGCGCACTCCATTTGCCGGCAATGGCGCATGAGGCTGGACTGGAATTTGATCTGTTTGACGTCGCCGAAATATTCAAGACGACACCCTATATGGCCGACCTCAAACCGGGAGGGAACTACGTTGCTAAGGACATGTATGAAGCTGGCGGTATCTACATGCTGATGAAGTCGCTGATGCAGGAAGGCATGCTGCATGGAGATTGCTTGACCGTAACCGGCAGGACGCTCGGCGAAAACATTGAGGAAATCACCTGGAACCCTGACCAGAAGGTCATCCGTGCGGCAAACGCTCCGCTCTCGCCCAGCGGTGGGGTGGTCGGTCTAAGGGGGTCGCTGGCCCCGGAAGGAGCAATTGTGAAGGTTGCGGGCATGGCCCGGCTTGAGTTTACGGGCCCCGCTCAGGTTTTTGACTGCGAGGAAGATGCCTTTGCAGCTGTCGAGGCTCGCCAGATTAGAGAAGGTTCGGTTGTTGTTATCCGCT
>JANNLW010000452.1:0-16928 GCA_031397145.1 Sphingomonadales bacterium
CAAGCTGGATTGCAGGTCCGTCGGCCATCGGATCGGTAAACTGCATGCCGAGTTCGATAACATCTGCACCGCCGTCGATCAGCGCATCGAGAATGGCATGCGTATCGGCAGGGGTTGGGTCCCCGCCGGTGACAAAGGTAACGAGCGCCGCGCGATTCTGTGCTTTCGCTGACGCGAACGCTTTTGAAAGGCGGCTCATATCGTCACTCCAAGTGCCTCTGCCACGGTAAAGATGTCCTTATCTCCGCGACCGCAAAGGTTTGCGATGATGATCTGGTCCTTGAGCATTGCCGGAGCAACACGCGTCACGGCGGCAATGGCATGTGAGGGTTCGAGCGCGGGAATGATCCCTTCAAGCCTGCACAGGAGTTTGAAAGCCTCAAGCGCCTCGACATCCGTCGCGCTTTCATAACGAACGCGACCGATCTCCTTTAGCCAGCTATGCTCCGGTCCGATCCCCGGATAGTCGAGCCCGGCCGAAATGCTGTGCGCTTCGGTGATCTGCCCGTCTTCATCCTGAAGCAGGAAGGTCTTGTTGCCGTGAAGAACGCCCGGAGATCCGCCGGCAAGGCTGGCAGCATGTTCCTTGTCGAGCCCGTGCCCCGCCGCTTCGATGCCGAGCATCTGGACTTCGGGATCGTCGAGAAACGGATGGAACAGCCCAATGGCATTCGATCCCCCGCCAATGGCCGCGACGAGGAGATCGGGCAGGCGGCCTTCGCGTTTCAATATTTGTTCACGCGCTTCCTTGCCGATCACCGATTGGAAATCGCGAACCAGTTCGGGATAGGGATGCGGTCCGGCAGCCGTTCCGATGATGTAAAAAGTGTCATCAACATTGGCGACCCAATGGCGAAGCGCTTCGTTCATCGCGTCCTTGAGCGTGCGAGAGCCGCTTTCAACGGCACGCACTTCAGCTCCAAGCAGCTTCATCCGGAATACATTAGGCGCCTGCCGCTCGATATCGCGCGCGCCCATGAAGATGATGCAGGGCAGGCCAAAGCGGGCAGCAACCGTGGCCGTCGCAACCCCGTGCTGGCCCGCGCCGGTTTCGGCAATGATCTTTGTCTTTCCCATCCGCATGGCGAGCAGGATCTGGCCCACGCAATTGTTGATCTTGTGAGCTCCCGTGTGATTGAGCTCGTCACGCTTGAAATACACTTTCGCGCCGCCGAGTTCTTCTGTCAGGCGCTCGGCGAAATAGAGCGGGCTGGGGCGGCCGACATAGTGTTCGAGAAGATCATCGAACTGCGCGACAAATGCAGGATCGGCCTTTGCTGTTTCATAGTGGCGCTCAAGATCGAGGATGAGCGGCATGAGGGTTTCGGCGACATAGCGTCCGCCGAATTGGCCGAAATGCCCGCGCTCGTCGGGGCCGGTGCGAAGAGAGTTGGCAAGTGTCATAAGCTGGACGTCGCTTTAAGGAACGCGGCGATCTTGTCCATATCCTTGATGCCGGGCGTGGATTCCACACCGGAGGACGTGTCGACAAGTGCCGCGCCGGTCATTCGGATTGCCTCCGCCACATTTTCCGGTGTCAGCCCCCCCGCCAGACCCCAAGGCAGGGGATGGGCAAAGCCGTCAAGCAGTGTCCAGTCGAAGCGGATGCCCATTCCGCCGGGAAGCGTTGAGTCTTCGGACAGGCCTGCATCATAGAGCAGGAAGTCAGCGGCATCGCGATAGGTGGCGGCACTTTTCAGATCCAAAGCGACGCGGACGCCAATCGCACCCCAAGTCTCCCGCTTGGTGTGGAGCTTGATTGCAGCGGTACGGCTGGGCAATGTCCTGTGCAACTGAATGATATCCAGCTGTCCTGCATCGATTGCCTGGTCGAGCAGGGCGTTGCACGGATCAACGAATATGCCGACCTTGCAAACGTGGCCCGGCACGCGTGCCGCGAGTTCGCGTGCACGTTCAAAGTCGACGTTGCGCGGACTCGGCGGAAAAAAGTTGAAGCCGATATGGCTAGCCCGGCCCTTGATTGCAGCGTCGACTGTTTCAGGCGTCGAAAGCCCGCAAATCTTGGCTTGAACAGGCATCGGACTAGAGCGTTGCCTCTATGGCGCGGGCCGCCATTCCAGGATTCCTCGCCTGTGTGATCGGTCTGCCAATGACTATGATAGATGCTCCGGCATCCAGCGCGGCGCGCGGCGTAACTACGCGCTTTTGATCGCCAACCGGTCCATCGGCGGGACGAACACCGGGCACCACGAAGAATCCCTTGCGCCACAGTTTGCGCGCTGCCTTTACCTCATTGCCCGAACAGACCACGCCATCGAGTCCTGCTTCGCGGGCCAGCAGGGTCAATCTCTCCACTTGCGTGTGAGGATCGGCGTCAAGCCCGATCGACTCAAGGTCGTTGCCGTCCAGGCTGGTCAATACGGTTACCGCCACAACCTTGGTGCCTTCTGGCGCCGCCGCCTTTGCATCCTCCATCATCGCGCGTCCGCCCGCAGCGTGCACGGTCAGGATTGCCGGTGTCAGCGGGCGAAGAGCCTGCACGGCCTTCGCCACGGTATTCGGGATATCATGAAACTTGAGATCCAGAAAAATTGGCAGGCCAAGCGCAGCCATCTCGCGAATACCTGCACGACCATTTGCAGAAAAGAATTCGAGCCCCAGCTTGATCCCGCCGACATGGCCTTTGACGCTGTTTGCAATCGCCTTGGCGCGTTCAAGGTCTGGCGTATCAAGCGCGACGAAAATCGGAGATGTCATGCAACCCCCGGTGGAACCGCGATCGGCGCGGCTGTAGGCGGAAGGGTACCGGACGTTCTATCTTCGACCGGAGGAGACGTGACATCGGCAAGCGCGCGCTCCATCGTGGAGAGTTTGCGTCTCATGCTCCATCGGGTCGCACGGTGAAGCAGCATTGTTGGAAGCAGGCCAATGAGAAAGGCTCCAATCAGCAAGATGGGCAAGCGTGTATCGAGTTGCAATCCATCCCAGAGATTGACAGTAACAATGTTCCAGTTGTTAAAGGCAAAGAGCATCGCTCCAACAGCGATCAGCACCCAAAACAATGTCTTCAGGAATTGCATTACCTGTCCATTCTATCGTTGACCCGTCGCAATGATCTAGGCTGCAACCGGGCCGTCTGCAATCTCGCGTTGCAAGGTTTCGAACAAGCCTTGAATATTTAGGAGACGGTGGCGTTCCTCGGCGAGCACCGCATAGAGCAACTCCCGTTTGAGGGCTTCAGTTGCGCCAGGATCAAGGCCGGCACTCGATATGACAATGTCAAACAGACGGTCGGCCCCGTGAAGTCGACCCCAAAGATAGTCATTTTCCCGGTATGAACGGCTGAAAAATGCCCCAAAGCTGTTGAGCTGGATGCCTTTTAATGTTGCAGAAACACCGCTTCGGATGGCGGTTGCATCATCGGGCGAAATACGATCGACCTTGATTGGATCGAATTCGTCGAGCCCTTCACCTTGCAGCATCGGCAGGGTCGTCAGGTCGTAGAAGGGAAAGCCGAGATAGGCATAGAGAATTGTGCGACGGTAGGACTTTGGGCACGTGCCAAAGGCATCTGCAAGTTCTGCGTCAATCTGGAGGTCGAGGCTTGTCAGGCCGCGCTGCGTTTCAAGTTCATCCAGCATTTTGGACGGGTTTTCATGATCAAGCGGAGCATAAAAACCAATACCTTCCCGGTCCAGATAGTGCGAAAGCAGCTTGAAAATGACATCGCGTAGCGGTTCGACATCGTCGCCACCGACGAGCCCCTGCACTTGAAGACCATCGATCGCGCGCAGGACAAACCGCAGCCGCCTTATCCTGAAGCGCAGGTCGTGGGCTCGGAAGAACTTGATCGCTGCCGGACTCGCGCCCTTGCCAAGTCCGTCCGTAATCTGGTCGACACCGCGTGCGCGGATTTCCTCCCAGAGAGCCTGCCGCAGTGTTTCAAACCCGGCGCCACGAAGATCGGGGTTTTGTCGCGCGGCCAGCGACGCAATGTCTTCGACCACATTGGAAAGCTTGGCATGGCCATAGGCGGCAAAGGCATAACCGGAATCGCGTGCTGCGCGCTCCTGGGCCTTGTTGCGCCAGCTTCGCAAGCGCGCCGGAGTAGGATGGTCGAGGAAAAAGGTGCGGCCGAACATTGCCTCGATCGCTGCCTCCACATCAGGCCGTATCGAGTCCACGATCCGTTGCATCCGGCGGATCCGCGATGAACGCGCTTCAATCGCTTCAAGGCTGTCCCGGATCGGTTGTTCGCGCGGAATATCGGACATTGCGCCAAAAATTGTGGCGAAAAACCCGGGCAATTCAGCATCGCCCTTCTTCGTGAGGCGTACCGAACGCATGCCGGGCTTTGGATCGATATAGACGAACCGCCGATCCACCTCGCGACGGGCGGGCCGATCGCGCAGGGCTTCCATCGCCGGCTGGAATGGCGCATTGACGAGGACCGACCCGTCGATCAGGATGGTTGCTTCTGCGTCCTTGGCCTGACCTGGCAAGGACCGGGAAAGAAATGCCTCACGGTCTGGCCACTCCCGCCCTCGTTCGGCAAGCACCGTGTCCATTTCGGTCACGTTGAACGGCGGAAATGCTCCAGGAAAACTCGCGGTCGCGCGCGCTGCGAAGGTCAAGGCAGCAATATCTCCGAAGTGGGTGCCACGCGCCGCATTGTCCGAAAATGACAAGGTCAGGCGGTGTTCGGTTTCGATCACGTGAGAGGGGCTGTGCAGCCTGAGCATTTCGGGATGGCCGGTGAAATCGGTCACCGTGATAAACAGATCTAGCGGTTGGGCGGCCGGAAGCAGGCGCTTTTCCTGCGGCGTTCTTTCCATCGCTTCGAAGGCGTCGAGCAACATGTTTGTGAAACCCGCGCCTCCGAACGGAGGCTCGAACCAGCGCGCGCGGACAAAACGGGAGAGTTTGCCGCGCACTTCATCGCGAGCTTCCATCGAAACCGTGCGTTCAACGGTGCCGCCCCGCCTGCCGGTTGCCAGCCACGCGATGGGGGTCGCCCAGAATTTGGAAAAGGAGGAAATTGGGCGCGCATCCGGATCAAGCAAACGATCCACATCCGCATTTTCAAGCCACATGTCGGTCAACGGATCAAGTGACTGTCCTGTTGCGATCGCCTGCGCGAGAAAGACGCCGTTGATCCCGCCGGCGCTCGCACCGGCAATGATATCGGCAAGGACGCGCAACTTCATATGGCCGCTGGCTTCGACCAGTTTGAAGAGCTTGACATAGACCGCCTCGACCCTTGTCACCGGCGTCAAACGACTGTGGAACGCGCGGCTCGCGCGCACCAGATGCCAAATCTCCTTGGTCACACCGTGCATGTAGATGGCGAGGCTGATGCCACCATAGCAGACTAGTGCCAGCCTGAGCTCCTTTTCACGCATTCGGGGAGAGTGGCACTGGGACGAAGGGTTGTCGAGTGCCTGGCGGGTAACCCATTCTGCAACGAAGGGATGAATCATCGGGAGAGCGGTGCGGGATTCTGTCTTGAGGGTTGGTGGCACCGTATCCAGACATCCGCCAGGAACAGGATGGTATTCGCAATTTTCCAAACGCGATGCCTGAGTAACTCCCTTACCGCTTCAACCATTCCTCAAGCAGCTTGTGAAAATGGCGAATTTTTGTCTCGCCATAGTTTGCAAAGACAATTTCCTTGGATTTGATCGACTTCATCCCTTTTTGGACATGGGGCAAATTGACCACGTCCTGGTTGAACACCTTGGCAAGCATGCCGAGTTCGGGCGCATGGACATAGTCGTCGTCAAAATCCAGCCAATGGATTTTTGCTGGTGGCGGTCTTTCCTCGCCTTTCGGAACCGGAATCATCAGCATGATTTCATGAATGCATTCTTCGGGGTTGTCACCATTTGGGCGGAAGCGATAGAAAATCGGATTAAAACACCCCCAGGGGCTGATATTCGGAAATACGTTGTAGTAGATTGTGTCGACAAATTCGGCGTCACTTACCTGATCGACTTCTGTCCCCAGCTTGTCGCGCCAAAAGGCACGCTGGGCGTCTGCTTCAGCTTTGCGGCGATCGGGAACCGGACCAACAGTCGTTGCATCTGGTTCGTTTTCCATCCCTTCAACCAATGGACCACCGACCCAATTGCACATCTGGATGTCGGCGTGATCCAGTTCGCCCTCCAGATGTCGCGCCGCTTCATCAAATATACCGATCTTTCCATTTTTTGCCGTGACCATTACCCGGCCCAGTTTGAGGCGTTGATAGATATTGCCGGAAAGGGCGTGGCGTATTTTGGTGTAGGCCATTGCACCTTCAACCTGTTCCGCCACCATCGACGGATTGACATGGGGGCTGAGAAGGCCGTTTGGGGAAATGGCACGAGAGATGTTTCCGAACACGTCATATTTGCTGTTGGCATCGCCCATGACAGGCAGCAACGTGGGGTGGGTCGCCACGACGTGATAGGCTTCCATGAAGGCCTCTTGAGCCGCTTTCCAGTTGCATCGCAATTTTTTGGCGACATGGACGGACTTGTAGCGCCGTTCAAAAGGGATCGGCTCGAAATGCCGGTTGATGTCGCCGAGAAAATCTTTCAGCGGTCCGGCCCTGTCGTCGGGATTGATGAACACGAAACCGCCCCATCGATCCACCTGGACTGACGGAAGGCTGTGCGTCTTTGCGCTGACCGACGGAAAATCCCACTGACAGGGCACTTCCTTCAGCCTGCCGTCGAGCTGCCAAGCCCAGCCATGGAATGGACAGCGAAACTCGTGCAGGCCCGGAGTATCCTCTGTAACAAGCGCCCGACCGCGATGAAGGCACGCATTGGGAAAGGCCCGAATTTCATCCCTATCCGTGCGAACGATGATATAGGAAAGGCTGGCAATGTCATAAACAAGGCTGTCTCCAACATTTGGAATATCATCTTCATGGCAGGCCAATTGCCAGACGCGTTTCCAAAGGCGCTCTACCTCAAGATCAAAAAAGTCCCGTGAATAGTAGATGCTCGGATTGACGATCGTCGGACCGGGTTCAATTGGCGAATTCTCTCGCAATTTCGAGGGGACATGGTGTGTGTCCATGTCCAGAAGTTCGTCGTAGCTAATCCCTTTGGACCGGTTTGTTCCGGTAAGCGTTTCGACCATTATTCCTCCTTTGATCCGAAAGCCGGATCCTCGACATTGACGATGCCTGTGTTGATTGTTTGCGCTTTGGTCACGGGTTTTCGATCAATGTGCTAAGCGGGATCAAAGACCAGATCGAGCGCTTCGATCCCCCGCAAGATATGGCTGGCTGCGAAGCGAAACGGCATCTCGGGATTTGCAAAACGCAGATTTTTCAACCGTGTAAGCACAATCGGTAGCGCCGTCGTCATTTCGAGGCGCGCGAGAGTCATCCCAAGACAGGTATGAACCCCAGCTCCGAATGCGATGTGGTCTTTCGCGTTTTCACGCCCGACGTCATATCTGCAACCACTTTCGAATTTTGCCTCGTCCCGGTTTGCCGACCCGTAACGAATGAGCAATGGCTCTCCGGCATTGAGTTCGACGCCGCCCAGGACTGTGTCTTGCTTTACGATGCGCCACATGTTGTGGGAGGGTGACAAGTGACGAACTGTTTCCTCAACCATATTCGGGACAAGCGACATGTCAGCCAAAACCGCGTCCAATTGCTTTTGGTTGGATAAAAGCTGCGCAACGGCATAAGTTAACGCATGCGCCGTTGCTTCCTGGCCAGCAGTGAATATCTGCTGGATAATGGAATAAATCTCCGGTTCGTCCAGCGGGCGTTCGCCATCATCTGTTTGCATTGATGCCCGGATCAGATCCGACACAACGTCATTTCCAGGGTTTTTCCGACGCTCGGTGATCGTCGTCCGGAAATAGTTCTGCATTTCAATTTCTTTACGCGCCAGCGCAGGCCGCTCTTCTGTCTTGGCATTGCCATTGAGTCGAAGAATTGCAGCACCAACCCAACCGTGGAACATCGGTATGTCCTCGCGACGAACAGCCAGCACGTCTGCGATAACAATCGCCGGTAACTCCTCGGCAAACTGGGATTTGAATTCCACTTTTCCGTCGGCAACAAATTTGTCGATCAGCAAATTCGTGACCTCGGCGATATAGGGAGCCATGCTGTTAATGCGCGTCAGCGGCAGCGCGTGCATCGCCACTCTCTTGTACCGCGCATGGTAGGGTGGATCGGCGGTCAACAAGGTGTCGCAGCGACGCGTGCCTTCGGCAAGGATTGTCGCCTCTTCCTGTTCAAGGCTGCCTTTGCCGCCGGAGCCAAGAAGTGCACTGAAATTGCTGGAGAAAATCTTAGGGCGCTTGTTGACTTCCAGAGCGAGATCGTAGGTTGAGACAGAGACAATGCCGGTCTTGGGGTCACGAAACACTGGGGCCTCGTTTCGCAGCCGATCATAATAGGGATAGGGATTTTGCAGGTTCTCGAAACTGGTTGCATCGACTTTTTCGAGGTTTTCCAATGGCTTTCCTTTGCAACTTTTCGGCCACTAATATCTGGCCACACGGTAATGATGCCGACAAATTGGTCATGACGACCGAGCGTACTCTGAAGCTTCATGCGAGCCGGACATTGATCCAGATCAAATAGCCCATGCTCAAAAATGCTAGTGTCGTGTGGGTTCAAGTCGACCATGGGGCCTCGGCGGCCGGCTGCAATTGCAGGGTGTTTTGGGCTCATCTCTACAAACCTTTGAAATGCTGCGTGATGGATTGACACCCGCTTGACCGGAAAGGTCGCGCTCAGTATGTTCCCTATAAGTTCTATTTGGAGCGTTTGATGGCCAAGCCACAGCGGCGTTATGTTTGTCAGTCTTGCGGGTCAGTCGCGTCCAAATGGGCGGGGCAATGCGTGGACTGCAGCGAATGGAACACGATCGTTGAGGACGCATCGGCCGTGGTCACTCCATTTCGGGCCCGCCATGATCTTCAATCTGGCGGGCAATCGGTTGTCCTGGTCGGCCTTGATGCCGACGTTGCGTTACCCTCGCGTATGCCGAGCGGGATTGCAGAGCTTGACCGTGCCTTGGGTGGCGGCTTCGTTGCAGGGTCGGCGACGCTGATCGGAGGCGACCCAGGGATCGGAAAATCCACGTTGTTGCTTCAGGCAGCGGCGCGACTGGCTTTGGCAGGGCGCCTTGTTGCCTATGTGTCGGGGGAGGAAGCGGCTGATCAGGTGCGGTTGCGCGCGCGCCGGCTTGGTCTTGGAAATGCTCCTGTCCAACTCGCTGCAGCAACATCGGTGCGTGACATTTTGACGACCTTTGGAAATGGCAATCCGCCAGCGATGCTGGTTATCGACTCGATTCAGACAATGCACAGCGATCTGATCGAAGGCGCGCCAGGGACGGTAAGCCAGGTCCGCGCTTCGGCGCATGAGCTAATACGCTATGCGAAGGATCGTGGGACAGCGTTGGTGTTGGTCGGGCATGTGACAAAGGATGGCAGCATCGCGGGGCCGAGAGTTCTCGAACATATGGTCGACACGGTCCTCTCCTTCGAAGGAGAGCGCAGCCACCAATTCCGTATCCTCCGCGCCGTCAAGAACCGGTTCGGGGGAACCGATGAGATCGGCGTCTTCGCGATGGAGGAGAGCGGGCTCAACGAAGTCGCGAACCCGTCTTCACTCTTTCTCACCGACAGGGGTGACGCGGTCGCCGGCACGGTTGTGTTTCCTGCGCTGGAAGGCACGCGCCCGGTACTCGTCGAAGTCCAGGCGCTCGTTGTTCGGCTGGCTAGCGGTGCCACGCCGAGGCGCGCAGTCGTCGGTTGGGACAGCGGACGACTGGCAATGATCCTTGCCGTACTTGAAGCCAGATGCGGCCTCAGTTTTTCTACCTGCGAAGTCTATCTGAATATTGCGGGCGGCTATCGTCTTTCCGACCCGGCGGCCGATCTTGCCGTTGCGGCGGCGCTGGTTTCGGCCCTTTCGGAACAGCCAGTGCCGGCAACGAGCATCGCATTTGGCGAGGTGTCTCTGTCTGGCGAAGTAAGGCCAGTCGCTCTTGCTGGTCTGCGTCTTAAGGAAGCAGCGAAATTGGGCTTCGAACAGGCTTTGGCACCGGCCGCGACGCGCGAAAAGCGGAATGGCATCAAAATCTCTGGTTTTTCAAAGCTTGGCGGGATGGTCGACTTCTTGTTGCGTCGGGGTTGAGGCTCGACATATCCAACGGCTACCGCCTATGAAGCGCCCATGACTGCACTTGATATTATTGTTCTTCTGCTCGTGGGCGGCATCGGCGTGCGTGGGCTCACACGGGGTTTTGTCACCGAAGCGATGTCGTTGATCGCATGGATCGCAGCGATCGCTGCGGTCAAGCTGCTGCATGCGCCTGTTGCGGCATCGCTAGTCGGAAAGGTGGGTACAGAAGGCGGAGCATCAGTGCTGGCCTTCGCATTGATTTTCGGGATCACCTTCATGATTGGTCGGTATGTTGCCAACCGGATGGGAAAAGCCACGAAGTCATCTGCGCTAGGATCGTTCGACCGGTTGTTGGGGTTCGGTTTCGGGGCGCTCAAAGGGCTCCTTGGCGCGACCCTCATTTTCCTTTTTGCTTCGCTGATCTATAACACGATTTATGGCGGCCAAGCCGATCGACCGGACTGGATGACGGAGTCCCGTACTTACCCCTTGCTAAACGCAACATCGCGGGCGCTGGTGGATTTTGTGCATGAAAGGCAGGAAACGGGCGGCGAAACGGCCAAGGCATCGTGACGTCACCGCTTTACAATCTCGAAATCCTCAAGCTTGCGGCCTCAACATCTGCACTGAGCCGGCTCGACAGTCCACAAGTGTCGATCGAGAAGCGTTCGCCAACGTGCGGAAGCCGGGTGCGGATCGACATGGATGTTGATCCTGACGGGCGGGTCAAGGCATTGGGTGCAGACCTCCATGCCTGCGCATTGGGGCAGGCATCAACGGCCTTGATGGTTGCGCATGCCTGCGGGAAATCAGCACAGGACCTGGCTGAAGCGCGCGATGCGTTGCGGGCCTATCTCAAAGGTGAGCGTCCGCAACCAGACGATTGGCCTGGCCTTGAAATCTTTGCCCCCGCCCGGAAGCATGCCGGGCGCCATGCCTCGATCCTGCTCGCGTTCGAAGCTGCCGCCGAAGCGGCAATAGCTGCCGGCAGCTAGCGCGTGGAAACGGCGTCCCTGCTTCGCGAAGGCGTCGTTCTTCTTGGCGCGGGTTTGGTTTTTGTCATGCTGTTCCGCCGTCTGGGACTGGGTGCCGTTCTGGGCTATCTGATCGCGGGCATTTGCATAGGTCCCTACGGTTTGGCGCTGGTTGCAGGAGGGGAATCCAAGCTCGGTATCGCCGAGATCGGCATTGCGCTCTTGCTTTTCCTCGTCGGGCTTGAACTGAATCCGGCGCGGCTTTGGCGTCTAAAACGCGATATCTTCGGATTAGGTCTGGCGCAGGTGACGATTGCCGGGTTGGCGCTTGCGACGATGATCTATCTTGTCGCGGACTTCACTTGGGGTGCCGCCTTGGCGCTTGGTCTGCCTCTTGCTCTGTCGTCAACAGCACAAGTATTACCCAGCCTGAAATCGTCGAATCGCATCAATACGCCATTCGGGGAGCGCGCCTTTTCGGTCCTGTTATTCCAGGATCTCGCCATCGTTCCGCTGATCACCATCATTGCTGCGCTTTCTCGGGCGCCTGTCGATCCGGCGACGCCGCCGGGCTGGCAATTGGCATTGGCAACTGTGGCCGCGATCATTGGTTTGGTGCTGGCCGGACGGTTCATCATCAGCCCTTTGCTTCGACTCACGGGACGTCTGGGGGAACGCGAGCTTTTTGTCGTTATTGGCCTGTTCACAGTGATTGCCAGTGCTGCCGTGATGGAAACGCTCCACCTGTCGACAGCATTGGGTGCCTTTATCGCTGGCGTAATGCTCGCGGATTCACCTTACCGGCACGAAATTGAAGCTGACGTAGAGCCATTCCGTTCGATCCTGCTTGGCCTGTTTTTTATCGCAGTTGGGATGGTTCTTGACGTGCCGGCTATCTTGGCCAACCCGGTCTTCGTCATCGCTATGGCGGTGGCGCTGATCGGGATTAAAATCGCAGTCATTTTTGGACTCGCCCGACTGTTCGGGATGGATCGCCGTCCTGCGTTCGGGCTTGGCCTGCTCCTGAGCCAGGGAGGCGAGTTCGGCTTTGTCCTTTTTGCCCAGGCTCAGGAGGCGCTGCTGATCGAGCCACAGGCGGCCAGCCTTTTTGGTGCGATCGTCACGCTTTCCATGGCAACAACGCCATTCCTGCTCATGATAGCACGGCGATTCGAATATGCCCGACCGCATGACGAAGGTGGGCTTGAGGGGCCGGAGCTTGCGCAGCAATCAAAGGCCATTGTTGTCGGGTTTGGACGGTTTGGGCAATCCGTGACACAAATACTTTTGGCAGGTCATATCTCGGTAACCTTGGTCGATATTAAGCCTGAGCAGATCGAAGCCAGCAATTCGTTTGGTGCAAAAGTCTATTATGGTGATGGCCGCAGGATCGACCTACTCCGGCGCGCCGGCGCTGACGAAGCACAGGTGATAGCCTTCTGTACCGATGATCGCGCCTTGGGCCCAAAGGAACTTGAACCAATCCTCTCCGCATTTCCCCAAGCGGCAGTATTTTTGAGGGTCTTTGATCGTCGTCAGTTGATTGCCGTGCGTGACCTGGACCTTTCCGGCACAGTTCGAGAACTGTTTGAGTCTGCAATCCGCATGGGAATTGATGTGCTTCAGGCTATGGGCCTGAACGACAAAGACATCTTGCAGGCCGAGCAATCCTATCGCGAGAAGGATGATTTGAGGTTGGCTGCACAGGGCGAAACTGGCGACATGCGGGCTGGGCCGCCACCTCTTTACGTTCCACCGCGAAAGAATTCGACGGCATGAAACGCGACTGGCTCGGCGCAACGGCCTGCGTTTCTGCTGCCATCGCAATCATGGCTGGCGCCTTTGGAGCACACGCGGCAAATGGATCGGCAATCGATTGGCTCAAGACGGGGGCTTCGTACCAACTTGTCCATGCGGTCGCGGTAATTGTGATGGGGCGGCACAATCCGGGGCCTTCAAGGATCCTGCTTGCGGGGAGTTTGATATTAAGTTTCAGTCTCTATGCGTTGGCGCTTGGCGGACCTCGCTGGCTGGGTGCGGTCGCGCCGCTTGGAGGAAGCGCGATGATCATTGGCTGGCTATGGATGGCCTATCGTGTTTCGGCATCCAGAAATGTGGCGACGTCGTCCAGTGATACCGATTTGTCGACGTAAGCCTGGCCAATCCCGCGAGCGAGTATGAAGGGAAGTGTGCCACCAGACATTTTCTTGTCATGCATCATATGTTTCACCAGCGTCTCACCCGAAGCGCTGATTCCGGCGGCTGACAGGCTGTCTGGCAAACCAATCGAATGAATATGCGCCACAACCCTTTCGGCATCCTGAGAGTTGCACAGGCCCTGTTTGGCGGAAAAACGAAAGGCGAGGGCCATGCCAGCCGCCACGGCCTCGCCGTGCAGCAATCGATCTGAAAAGCCCGTCTCGGCTTCAAGCGCGTGGCCGAAGGTGTGGCCAAGATTGAGCAACGCCCGGAGATCCCGAGTTTCTCGTTCATCAGCTTCGACGATTGCCGCTTTTGCGCGAACGCTCGTTTCAATCGCCCTGACCTGGCACTCACGTTCACCCGCAATCACGGAGCCCGCGTTTGCTTCGCACCATTCGAAGAAATCGAAATCCGAAATAAGCCCATACTTCAGGACTTCTGCATAGCCAGCGCGCATTTCACGCAGGGGCAGGGTGTCGAGCACTTCCGGATCGATCAGTACGATTGCGGGCTGGTGAAATGCCCCGATCATGTTCTTTCCCGCGCCGCTGTTGATAGCGGTCTTTCCGCCCACGGACGAATCGACCTGCGCCAATAATGACGTCGGGATCTGGATGAAATGGCAGCCGCGCTTGATGATCGCTGCCGCAAAGCCGGTCAGATCTCCGATTACGCCTCCGCCGAGTGCAATGATATGGTCACTTCTTTCTGCGCCTGCGATCAAGAGTTCATCGCAAAGTCGAGCCAGTGACTCCCAGCTTTTTGTTCCTTCTCCGGGCTCAAGCATAATTGTCTCCAACTGTATCCCGTCAAGGCCGCTGGCGAGCGTTGGAAGGACGAGGTGAGCGACATTTTTCTCGGTAACTACGATTGCCTTGCCGCCCCGGATAAACGGATCGAGATGAAATCCGGCATTCCGAAGCGCGCCGGGCTCGATCACGATGTCATAGCTTTGCTCGCCAAGTCCAACCGTTATATTTGGCATGCAAGTTTCTCCACGATTGCGTCAACAGTCGCGTCATGTGGCGCAAGTTGGCTACGAATGTGAATCGGAGCGAGTGCATAGACAGGGTTTCTGATCTCGGCCAATTCGGTCAGCACTTCGCGAACGTTTCTTCCTTTCAATAGCGGACGATTATCACGCCGACCAACCCGTTCGATGATCACATCTATGTCGGCATCGATCCAGACAGCAGTTGCCTGATCGAGAATAAGCGCCCGCGTGTCGGCGTTCATGAAGGCACCGCCGCCTGTTGCAATCACCTTGGATTGTCCATCGATAAGGCGCGCGATCACGCGTCGTTCGCCATCACGGAAATGGCTTTCACCAAATCGTTCAAATATTTCGGGAATCGATAGATCTGCGGCACGTTCTATTTCATGATCAGCATCGACGAACGGAATCGCGAACCTCTGTGCGAGGCGGCGGCCAATCGTTGATTTTCCGACACCCATTAGCCCCACAAGGACGATTGGGCGTTCAATTTTCCTGATCACCAAATTTGCTTCACTGTTCATCGCGGCTGGGGCTATACACAGCCACCATCATTGGGGCAAAGCTCGACCCACATGAAACAAGGTGTTTGAAAGCGATATGGCTCGATCGATCAAGTTGGTGGTATTGGCGCTGGCAGTCTTAGGAATCATGGTTTTCCTGTCCAGTCGGGTGTCGGAACAGCCACTTTCACGGCATGAAAAGGCGGTCTCGGTCGATGCGCTTGGGAAATAGGGCCTGGCTACTTAGCGCATTTTCGGGAATCGTGCTCGTCGCTGCGATTCCCGCAATTGGTCAGGATGACCCCAAATCATTGCTGCCTCCCGGCTTCGGGGATCCGGTGCAAGCTCCTGACAAGGGGGCAAATACCAATCAATCCAAACCGGCAGATTTGGTTCCTGATTCGATCGTAAAGACTCCAGGCTCAACAGTGGTACCCGAAGGAACATCCTCATCCGATGCTTTGGGAGAGGATGTGTTGGCTGAAAGCGAGGATCTCTCGACCGACGTCATGACATTACAGGATCTGCCTGCGGGTGTTCGCCGATCAACGGCGCAAGTCGGTATATTGGGGCCGACTGACGGCGATATGGGCGCACAGGCTTTCGGGCAAGCAGATGGCCGCTATCTGTCGTTTCTCTTGCGCAAGACACGTGCTCCGATTGCGTCTCGATGGGCTTCAATCCTTCTTCGCCGGGCGCTGCTGAGTAGGGTTGATACTCCTCGTGGAGTAAGAGGTGCGGATTGGGCCGCTGAACGCGCATGGCTATTGTTGCGTATGGGCGAAGCGGAGTCTGCGCGCGCGCTTGTTCAGGCTGTCGATGTGGACCAATACACGCCGAAGATGTTCCAGGTCGCCATGCAGTCGGCGTTGGCGAGTGCAGACCCGGCTGGCCTCTGCGCGATGGTTGAGCCGGCAATGGAAACCAGTAAGGAACCTTCATGGACATTTGCGAAAGCCATGTGTTCGGCGCTTTCAGGGGAATCGGCGCAAGCAAGCGCGTTGATCGATATCGCCAAAGCAAAGGCATCTGGGCGCGGAATCGATGGCCTGCTGGCTGAAAAAATTGTCGGCGCTGGTACCAACACGCGTCGTGCCGTGGTCATTCAGTGGGACAATGTCTCGAATCTTACGGCATGGCGCTTTGGGCTTGCCAACGCCACAGCTGTTGAAATTCCTGAGAAAATCGCAGCAAGTGCGAACCCGAGGGTCAAGGCATGGAACGCCAGATCGCCGCTTGTCCCGGTCGACAAACGCACAGGTGATGCGGATGTCGCTGCAGCACTTGGCGTGCTGTCTAGCGCAGCGTTAGTCGATTTCTATGGACAGGTAGCGGATGTGACGGACGTATCGGCTATCGCTGGGACACCTGCAGATTCGCTGCGGAAGGCTTTTACCGAAGTCGAACCGTCGGCCCGGGTTGATGCCATGCGGGTTTTGTGGAACGAGGAATCGCTCGATACACTTGGAAAATACGCGCGACTGATAGCCACTGCCCGGGCCGCTGCTCGGATTATCCCAGATGGATCCTTTGGCAGGGATTCTTCGATGTTGATCCAATCCATGATGTCTGCCGGGCTTGATGTTCAGGCCGCGAAATGGGCCGGAATCGTTAGCAATGGCAACAGCAAGGAAGCGCTCTCCGCTTGGGGCGTTTTGGCTGTTGGGGCACCCGGCCGGGTGGTCGATTGGAAAGTCGATCGGATCGAGACTTACCAGCGAGATGTCGGTGGTGACAATGATCTGCGTGGAAAGTTCCTTTTTGCCGGAATGGCCGGTTTGGGGCGGATGAATCCATCGGATATTTCGGAAATGGCGCGAGATTTGGAAATTCCTATCGAGCGGTCGACGCCCTGGACGCGCGCACTCGATCGCGCTGTCAAGGCAAGAGAACCAGCGACCGTCATCGTCCTTTGCGCGTTGGGTCTGGCCACGCCGGACTGGCAGCAAGTTTCGCCCGCCCAACTTTATCATACAATCTCTGCGCTGAACGCCGTCGGCCTCGGCGCAGATGCCCGTATGATCGCGGCTGAGTCCATCACCCGGAGTTGACCATGCGAGATGGGGCAGATGCGTCACTGATCGACAGGTTCCTTGAGATGATGACAGCGGAAGCTGGCGCCTCGACAAACACCTTGATCG
>JANNLW010000463.1:0-1504 GCA_031397145.1 Sphingomonadales bacterium
TGGTCGCTGCGCCCTTGGCTGCTGATGAAGGGGCTGGGCATTCCCTTTGCGGATCGCATTGAACCTTTTGCCAACGCGACCAATTATGAAGCATTTCGGGCCTTCTCTCCGACCGGGCAGGTGCCGGTGCTGATCGATGGCGGGCGCACCGTTTATGATTCACTCGGCATCGCGCTTTACCTTGCCGATCGCCATGAAGGCGTCTGGCCGAAGGAAGGGAGCGCGCGTGCCTGGGCGCAATGCGCCGCTGCCGAAATGCATGGCGGTTTTTCTGCGCTGCGCAACGATTGTCCGATGAATGTCGGCGTCCGCGTCCGGCCCAAGCCGATGTCCGGAGCATTGCAAGCCAATGTCTCGCGCATCAGCGAGCTTTGGCTGGAAGGCCTGACCCGCTTTGGCGGGCCCTATCTGGCTGGATCGGAGTTCTGTGCAGCTGACGCCTTCTTTGCGCCGGTGGCATGGCGTGTCCGGACTTATGGCCTTGATGTCGGCGGAGCGCAGGCCTGGGTGGATCATATCATCGCCCATCCGGCCATGCAGCAATGGGAACGAGAAGCCCTGACTGAAAGCTGGCGCGAAGTCGGACACGAAGACGAGCTGCGTGCCAGTGGCGAGATCATCGCCGATTACCGGACGGGCTGATTTTTGTCGGTAATCTGAGGCATCCAGCGGCGAAACGACCAATCGACGATCAAGATGGCCACTGCTGTCAATCCGAGTCCGGCGACGATATCCACGAGATAGTGCCAGCGCGTTGCCACGGCTTCGATCATGATGAATCCAAACAGTGGCAGATAAAACCAGCTCAAGTGCCGCTCATGTTTCCACGCATAGTAAACAAAGACCGCCGATGACGCCACATGGAGCGACGGCATTGCTGCAAGGCCAGTCGCCAAGAACTCGGATCCTTGGGTCTGAAACCAGGAAATGCCCCCGGGTAGCGCGGCTTCATGCGCTGCCAACATGAATATCTGGCGCTGCGTCTCCAGAGCGTTGACCCCGGGTTCATAGATGAAGGGCCCAAGCGCCGGAGTGACCAGATAGCTGAGGCCGCCGAGGACATGAACCAGCATTGCAGTCAGGATCATCTCGCGAAAGACCAGGAACGAACGGGAAGAATGAACAATGATACTGCAGACAAACATGGCGAGAAAGGCGAACAGGTAGAGCCAGTCGACCGGGCCAATGAAGGCGGCAAGCCCGTTGTGAAAAATGATCGACCCTGAAACCAAAGGGCGCAGCATTTCATCAATCTGCCAGAATTGCTCGTCCCAAAGCGAGGGATTGATCACATGCACCCATAATTTGATGTTGAAGTGCATGATCAGGATTGTGCCATAGGCAATCAGTGCGGTCGCGAAGTAGAGCGTCCGTCCAGCCCGTTGGGTCACAAGTGTGATCAACAGGCCTGCCCCAACAATCAGCATCGGTACAAGATTGCCCAAGCCAGTAAACGCGAGCGATTTGCTCGCCGGAAGGCTGATGGGAAGTCCAAAGTAAAGAC
>JANNLW010000008.1:0-11996 GCA_031397145.1 Sphingomonadales bacterium
ATCGCCAATCTGGAAGTGATCGCCTGGCAGGATGATCCGGAGCACCCGATCGCCATTGCACAAATGAACCTGCTGTTGGCGCGGGACTAGCGGCAGTCACTCTATTCCGCTGCCGCCGGCAGTTCGTGGTCCTTCCAGACCAGCACTGGCTTTCGCGCGGCGAGTGTCTCGTCGAGACGCCGACGTGGCGCGAAGTGTGGTGCAGTCTTGAGCGCGGGATCGCCCTGCCTTGCCCGGAGCGCCACAGACCGGAGCGCGCCTATAAACTGGTCGAGTGTCGATTTGCTCTCGGTCTCGGTCGGCTCGATTAGCATCGCGCCGTGCACGACAAGCGGAAAATAGACGGTCATCGGATGATAGCCCTCGTCGATCATCCCCTTGGCGATGTCGAGGGTCGTAAAGCCTTCGGCCAGTCCTGCATCGGTAAAGAGCGCTTCGTGCATGCACGGCCCTGAATGGCCAAATGGGGCATCGAGGACATCGTCCAGCGAGCGCAGTATATAATTGGCGTTCAGGACCGCATCCTCAGCCACCTGTCGCAAGCCATCCGCACCGTGAGAAAGGATGTAGGCAAGCGCACGCGTATACATGCCCATCTGGCCATGGAACGCCGTCATCCGGCCGAACGACTGACCATAATCCTCGCTGGCATTCTCTTCTTCGATCAGATGAAATGCGTCGCTCCGCTTCTCGATGAACGGCAAAGGAGCAAATGGTGCCAGCGCCTCCGACAGCACGACCGGCCCTGAACCCGGCCCACCGCCGCCGTGCGGAGTGCTGAAAGTCTTGTGCAGATTGATGTGCATTGCATCAATACCGAGATCTCCCGGCCGGACTCGCCCGACGATCGCGTTGAAATTGGCGCCATCACAATAAACGAAACCACCGGCGTCATGAACTGCGTCGGAGATCGCCTTCATATCGCGTTCAAACAGGCCGCATGTGTTCGGGTTGGTGATCATCACACCGGCAACATCAGGCCCAAGTCGTGACTTCAACGCACCAAGGTCTACACGACCCTCTGTCGTCGCAGGTATGTTTTCAACTGCATAACCGGCAAAGGCTGCGGTTGCGGGATTTGTCCCGTGCGCACTTTCAGGAACCAGTATTACCGAACGGACATCGCCTCGCGCCTCGAGCGCCGCCCGGATTGCCAGAACGCCACACAATTCTCCGTGCGCACCCGCCTTGGGCGACATTGCAACGGCCTTCATGCCTGTAAGCGTGACCAGCCAATGCGCTAGTTGATGGATAACCTCGAGCGCGCCTTGCACCGATTGCGTCGGCGCGAGCGGATGAATGTCCGCAAAACCTTTCATCCGTGCCACTTTTTCATTGAGCCGCGGATTGTGCTTCATCGTACAACTGCCGAGCGGGAAGAGCCCCAAATCAATTGCATAATTCTGTCGCGACAGCCGGGTATAATGGCGGACCGTCTCGGGCTCGGAAAGGCCTGGGATGCCCATTGGCCGATTCCGCTCGAGCCCTCCCAAGCGGGGAGCATGTGACGGCGTCTTGGCAAAATCGACTCCCGTCGTCTTGGTGTCGCCAATCTCGAAAATCAGGGCCTCTTCAAGCATCAGCGCGCGATTGCCTGTAAAAGTCACGCCATCTGCGCTTTCGACATTGCCCGATTCGGGACGCCATCCGCTTTGATTGATCGTCATGCGAGCACCTCCTCCAGCACGGTGGCAAAGGTTGCGAGGTCGTCCGGCGTCACGGTTTCAGTCACGGCCACAACAAGGCCGTTCTCGAGAGCTGCTTCGCCGGGATAAAGTCGGCCCAGTGAAACACCGCCGAGCACCTTCCTGTCAGCCAATGCGCGGATCACAGGTCTCGCTTCCTTTGGCAATTTCAGCGTGAACTCGTTGAAGAAGCTTTGATTGACGAGCTTGACTCCGGGTATTTTGACCAAACGATCGGCCGCAGCCACCGCTCCCGCATGGTTGAGAGCAGCCAGATCTCGCAGGCCGCGCTCGCCAAGTAACGTCATGTGAATGCTGAAGGCCAGCGCACACAGGCCGGCATTGGTGCAAATGTTGGACGTCGCCTTTTCGCGGCGGATGTGCTGTTCACGCGTTGAAAGCGTAAGTACAAATCCGCGCTTTCCCTCGGCATCAACTGTCTCGCCACAAAGCCGGCCCGGCATCTGCCGAACGAATTTTTCCTTGCAGGCAAACAGGCCAACATAGGGGCCACCAAATTGCAAGCCGACGCCAATCGACTGGCCCTCGCCAACAACGATATCGGCCCCCATTTCGCCCGGTGAACGGATCGCACCTAGCGCCACAGGCTCGGTCACCACCGCCACGAGGAGCGCACCGGTTTCCTGGCACTTTGCAGCAATCGGGGAAAGGTCCTCGATCCGGCCAAGGATGTCAGGATACTGGACAACGACGCAGCTCGTTTCGCCATCAATAGAAGCCAACAGGCGATCGCAATCGGTTCTGTCGGACAGTTCGGGAACTGCGGCGTCCAGCGTATCGCCGGTAAATTTCGCCATTGTCCTGGCAAGGCTCACATAATGCGGATGGAGCCCTGATGAGAGGATCGCCTTCTTCCTCCTGGTGATCCGACCCGCCATGCTGATCGCTTCCCAGCAGGCCGTCGAGCCGTCGTACATCGAGGCGTTCGCCACGTCGCAGCCCAGCAGGCGGGCAACCTGCGTCTGAAATTCGAACAGCATCTGGAGCGTTCCTTGCGCGATCTCGGGCTGATAAGGTGTATAGGCTGTCAGGAACTCGCCGCGCTGGATCAGATGATCGACGCTGGCGGGAATGTGGTGCTTGTACGCCCCGCAACCAAGAAAGAACGGATGATGCGCTGCTGCCATGTTCTTTCGGGCAAGCGCCGAGAAATGCCGCTCGACCGCCATCTCGCTGGCGTGATTGGGCAGACCGGCAATCGGTCCGACGAGCCGCGCTTCAACAGGAACGTCGACAAACAGATCGTCGATGGAGGCCGCGCCAATTGTGGCAAGCATCGCCTGCCGGTCGGTCTGGGTGAGGGGAAGGTAGCGCATTCAACAATCTCCCCCCTCCCGCTTGCGGGAGGGGTCGGGGGTGGGCCTTCGAAAAGAGGTGTTCAGAGGCCCTGCTGCCCACCCCTAACCCCTCCCGCAAGCGGGAGAGGGACTGAGATCAAAGCCCCGCCACGAATGCCTTGTAGGCAGCTTCGTCCATCAGGCCATCAAGCTCGGAGGGGTCGGAAAGGGTTAGCTTGAAGAACCAGCCATCGCCTTCTGGGTCGGAATTGACGAGCGCTGGATCCCCTTCGAGCGCACCATTGCCTTCGGTGACCGTCCCAGTGACCGGGGCAAAGACATCCGATGCTGCCTTGACCGACTCCACGACCGCAGCGTCTCCGCCCTTTTTCACTGTCATTCCGGCTGCCGGTATTTCGACAAAGACGATATCGCCCAACTCGCTCTGCGCATAATCGGTGATGCCGACCGTCGCGATCGCGCCGTCGACCTCGATCCATTCATGCTCTTCAGTGAAATAACGGCTCATCTGGCGGCTCCTCTGCGGACATAATTGTGGGGGACGAATGGCATTTTGGCGACAGTCAGGCCGACGCGCTTGCCACGGACATCGGCTTCGAGCGAGGTGCCAAGCGCGTTATATTCGATCGAGATGAAGCCCATCGCAATCGGCACCTGCAGGCTCGGCGCGAAACCGCCCGATGTGATCACTCCGACCTTTGTATCGCCGGCAAAGATCGCGGCGCCTTCACGGACAGGTTGGCGGCCCTCGACGGTGAAGCCCACGCGCTTCGAAGGCGGACCGTCGGCCAGTGCTTTCAGGATGCGCTCACTGCCCGGAAAACCGGCCTCTGCGCGGCGGCGTTTCGAAACAGCGAAGCCCAGATCACCTTGTATCGGGTCGACACGCTCGTCCAGATCGTGGCCGTAGAGCGGTAGTCCCGCCTCAAGCCGCAGCGAATCACGCGCGCCAAGGCCGATTGGCTTCACCTCAGGTTGGGCAACAAGCGCATCGGCCAATGCAACCACGGCTTCGGCAGGCACCGAAATCTCGAACCCGTCTTCACCGGTATAGCCCGAACGGCTGATCCACAGCGGCTCGTGCCGCCACAGGAAGCTGTCCGCTTCCATGAAGAAAAGCCGTTCGACACCCGGCACGACCCGCGCCAGCGCATCGACCGCTTTTGGTCCCTGCAGTGCCAACAGCGCCCGGTCTTCCATATGGTTGAGAGTGATTTCGTCGGGAAGATATTCGCGGATATGGCCTATATCCTCCCACTTCACCGCGCCGTTGACGACCAGATAATGGCCCATCGGCGCGTTGGTAATCATCAGATCATCGAGGATGCCGCCCTCTTCGTTGAGCAACAGCGAATAACGCATCCGTCCTTCGGTCAGCGCCGCTATATCGCCGGGTACCAACGCCTCGAGCGCTTCGGCCACGTCGTCGCCGGTCAGCATCAATTGTCCCATATGCGAAACGTCAAACAGCCCTGCGTTTTGGCGAGTCCAGAGGTGTTCGGCCATGATCCCCTCGTACTGGATGGGCATGGCATAGCCTGCGAACGGCACCATTCGCGCGCCATTCGAACGATGCCAGTCGCCTAGGGGCAGTTCGAGGATTTCGGGTTCGTCTTCGCTCATCATCTGCTCCGGCACAAAAGGTCACAACATGGCCATGCGTCGGCATGGTCATGCTGCCCCCTCTGTCACGGGAACCTGAGAGCTTTCATGCCTTGATCAGGCACTTACCCCTTCGGTGGCGACTGTTTGAATAGCCGCTCTTTCCAGAGTGTCGCAAAAGCCGATGCGGTCCTTTTGCCTGAGAGATTCCGGGGCGGTTGCTCCTTCGGCGATCAGGGTTTCCCCCAATGCTCTCCCGCTTCGTCAGCGACACTCGGGCTTTGGAGGAGGAGTAAAAATGTGTCAATCGGCAATCCGCCCTTTCGCTCAACCAAGTGCAAAACGCACAGCAGCAGCGGCATGGATCGCTGTTGTATCGAAAGTCGGGACAGGCACGTCCTGAGGCCCAATCAGCAGGCCAATCTCGGTACAGCCAAGGATGACAGCCTGCGCGCCTCTGGCTTCAAGCGCGCCAATGATGGACTTGTAACGCTCCCTCGATCTGTCCAGCACAACACCCTGGCAAAGTTCGTCATAAATGACCCTGTTTACCTCCGTGATGTCTTCCTCGCCCGGAACCAACACTTCGAGCCCGCATGCCCTCAATCGCGAAGAATAGAAATCCTCCTCCATCGTGAAACGCGTTCCGAGCAAGGCCACGCACTCGATCCCGCTTTTGACAACCTCCTGCGCCGAGCAATCTGCGAGGTGGAGCAGAGGTACATTGATCCGCGCTTCAACTATTGGCGCAACCTTGTGCATGGTGTTGGTGCAGATCAGTATAATCTCGGCTCCCGCCGCCTCGAGACGATGCGCAACATTCGCCAAATCTTCGCCAGCTTCTTTCCATTTGCCGGCATATTGGAGGTTTTTGATCCGCTCGAAATCGTATGAATACATCAGGATACTGGCTGAGCGTAACGGACCGAGTGCGTCTCGAACGCCCTCATTGAGAAGCTTGTAGTAGAGTGCGGTCGACTCCCAACTCATCCCGCCGATCAGGCCGATTGTCTTCATTGCGGACCCTCTTGAAGCTCAACGGCCCGCATCCTCCAGCCAGAGTGCAGCAACTCCATCGCGATAAGCGTCTTGAGAGCAGCCGGATCCCTTTTGTGATCGCCACCAATCAGCAGGCCGAACACACGTTTTACCGTCCAACCGGGAAGCGGCCGTTCGATCAGTTCGATCAGGTCGCCCGCCTTCGCAATCCCTTCTTCGATCACGCGATAATACCAGCCACTGCGCCGCTCCTTGACCATGAGCGCGGTCAGGGCCGTCCAGCCCAGATGCTGTCCCTGCTTCCAGCAAGGCTGCCGACCCTGACTGATCTCCAGAACCGCCGAGCCGAGCCGGAAGCGATCACCAATGCAAACGTCTTCCTCGACAAGGCCCCAGGTCGAAACATTCTCGCCAAAGGCTCCCGGAGTGTTGAGCAAGGGGTGATCGATCGCAACCGAGCCCCAATAGGCATAATGATCGCCTGGATAGTGGTGCAACGCCTTGTCCGGTCCGCCATGATAGCGGGGATCGGCCTGTTCATCGCCCTCGATGCCGAAAAACCGGATCTTTGCCGACCCCACAATATTGCTCTTGGCAATTGCACTCAATTCTCCACGCGCAAACGGCCGGGCCTTGCCAGAAAGCAGGGCCACCACTTCGGCGTGCATCATCTCGTTGCGTTATACTGAAGCTGCGCCTGAGTGAGTTGAAAGCCAACCAGCAATTCGAAGCTGGCGCGTAAAACCGCCTCACGAACCTGGGGATCCGCCATTGGATCGATCGCCGCATCGGCGTCACCGGCTTTGCGCTTCTTTGTGATGCGATCCTGGATCTCTGCCGGCAACGCAATCGCAGCACGATTGACGCTTCCGCTGGCACTGCCCTTGGTTTCGGCGCGCAACGCTCCGTCATCAAAATGCAGCGAAACCCTGCTCACGCGCTTCGACACCACGACACGACCGCCTTGCACGACAGACGCAAAATAGGGGAGCACGACATCGCGCGCACCGGCTGCATTGTTCCGACGCGCCTGTACGTCGAAGGTTGATGTAACAACCACATCATCGCCGGAGTCTGCACAACTGGACCGTACATTGGTAATCGTCGCTACAACATCGATCGCACGCGAATCGACGCTGCCCGGTGGATCGAACAAGGTCGTGTCGCCAGTATAGGACGGAACCGCGACGGCCGGACAAGCGCTGCGCGTGATTATGATACCACCTGTCGAGTCGAAATCGCCATTTTTCACGCACCCGGCGAGCAACAGGCCGCAGGCGGCGACGGCAATAATCGGGTTGCGAAACGACACAGGCATCATCCTCGAACAGAGACGGTTGCCGCGCCGTATAGGAAGCGGCTTTCGCCCCTGCAAGCAATCGCGTAGAGGCGATCACCAGATTATGACAGAAAAGCCCTCCCTCCATCTCCTGATTGCCGCTCCACGCGGCTTTTGTGCCGGTGTTGACCGCGCCATAAACATTGTTGAGCTAGCGCTCGAAAAATATGAAACCCCTGTCTATGTGCGCCACGAAATCGTTCACAACCGCTTTGTCGTGGATAGCCTGAAGGCCAAAGGCGCGATCTTCGTCGAGACGCTGGACGATGTGCCGGATGATGCGCCCGTGGTCTTTTCTGCGCACGGCGTCCCCAAGGCAGTACCGGCCAAGGCCGAATCGCGGGGACTTTCCTGGCTTGATGCGACGTGTCCGCTCGTCTCCAAGGTCCACCGCCAGGCTGAACGGCTTGTCGATGCGGGGCGCCATATCATCTTTGTCGGCCATGCGGGGCATCCTGAAGTGATCGGCACATTTGGCCAGGTTCCGCCAGGTTCGATGACATTGGTCGAAACGATCGGCGATGTCGAACATCTCGTACCGGCCGATCCCGATGCGCTCGCATTCCTTACCCAGACGACGCTTTCAGTTGACGACACCGCAGAAATTGTCGCCGCCCTCCACAAGCGCTTCCCGACGATTCTTGCGCCGCGTGGCGAGGACATCTGTTACGCGACATCAAATCGTCAGGCTGCCGTCAAGGCCATCACCGCGCGTTCGGAAAGGATGATCGTGATCGGTGCGCCGAATTCTTCGAATTCGCTCCGCTTGGCCGAGGTTGCCGAGCGCAATGGCGTTCCTGCCCGGCTGATCCAGCGCGCGGACGAGATTGATTTCGATTGGCTGGGCGCGCCCAAAGTGGTGGGAATCACAGCAGGGGCGTCGGCCCCCGAAGTCCTGGTGCGCGAAGTTGTCAACAGGCTGGCGACACGGTTTACACTAACCGAGGAAGAAGTGACGACCGCGACCGAGTCGATGGTGTTCAAGCTACCCCGCGCCCTGACGGAAAATGCCTGAAGCCGTCACCAACGGAACCGGTCATCGTGCAAGACTGCGGCAACGCTTGATCGAAGGCGGGCCCGATGTCCTGCTCGATCACGAGCTGATCGAATATCTCCTCGCGCTTGCCATTCCGCGGATCGATACAAAGCCGCTTGCCAAGGCGCTGCTCCATGAATTTGGCGGCGTGGCCGGACTGCTAACTGCCGACGCCGCGGCCATCGGTCGCGTCAAGGGCATGGGCGAAAGTTCGGTTGCGGCGCTGAAGATTGTGCAGGCCGCAGCGCTGCGACTGTTGCGCGACAAGGTCAAGGACCAGCCCGTCCTCGCCAGCTGGCAGGCGCTACTCGATTATCTGCGCGCCGATATGGCCCACAAGACCACCGAGCGGGTGCGCGTCCTGCACCTCAACAGCCGCAACATGCTGATCCGTGACGAGGCAATGGCTGAAGGCTCGATCGATCAGGCTGCCATCCACCCCCGCGAAGTGATCCGCCGCGCGATCGACCTGGGATCGGCAGCGATCATCCTTGTCCACAACCATCCCAGCGGAGACCCCGCCCCAAGCCGCGCGGACATCGCCCTGACCCGCGACATTGCCGATGCCGGCAAAAAGCTCGGCATTGCGGTCCACGATCACATCATCATCGGCGCCAACGGACACAGTTCGATGCGGGGACTGGGGTTGTTGTAGGCACCAAATGTGCCAATTTCAGGCAGTTCACTGGCCAAGAGTTGCTTGGCTCTGCCCTTCTTTGCCCGAAGTCAGTCAAAGAAGGGCAGAGAGCATGTCATCAGGCAGGCACCCAATTGCCGTGGAACCCCGGCGGAATGCGGTGCGGGATATGGATCACCGCCTGCGGTGCGCCTTCAAAATCCTGGGCATTGAGGATGACAAGCTCGCTCGTCCCGGCAGCCGGATCGATCACATAGCCCATCAGCCAGCCGTGATCCTCTGACGTCGCATTGGCCGCAGGCACAAAGGCGAATTCACCAGCAACGCGGCCCCGGCCGAAATCATGAACCTGGCGGATGCCAGTTTCCAGATCATGCTTGAACAGCTTGGCTTCGTCGGGCGAGGATTGGTCGGCATCTTTTGGTAAGCCAAGCGCATAGGCATAGCGGTAGGGTTGGCCGATCCGTGTTTCGTTGAGGCGCGGGAATTCCTGCGGGTCCGAATCGACCACTGTACGCGTCACGCGTTTGGCGACGGGATCAAGCTGCCAGCGTTCGAACGGGATTGCCGAGGAATCGACGCCGGCCGTAACCTTCGCAAAGACCTTGTCGTGCACGCACGCATCAAATGTAATCGTGCCATCAGGATTGTCATAAGCATTGCAGGGATGGAACACATAACACGGATCGACATCGCACCAGATCGTGTCCTCACCCTTGCCTTCGCGCGCCAACAGGCCGACCCGGGGCTTGTGCTTCGGATTCCAATGGTAGGGAAAGCCCTCACCGCCAAGATACGACTTGAGCGAGAAGGTCACCGGCATATCAAGAATAATCACATATTTTTCAGTGATCATGCAATCGTGAATGGACGGGCCATCCTGCACGGCAACTGGCTCTTCGCGACGAACCTTGCCTTGTGCATCGACGACGACATGGCGTATTTCCGTCATGTTTTCAGCCGCATAGCAGATCGCATGCATTTCGCCGGTCTTGTGATCAAGATGGGGATGGGCAGAATAGCTGCCGCCCTTGAGCGTGCCGGCAAACGGATCATAGGCAATCGTATTGAGTTCCTCGTCGATCCGCACCGGACAGCCGCCCGCTTCGACCAGCGCCCAGGTTTCCCCGGCATGACCGAGTACATTGGTGTTCACAATATCGAACGGCGGATCATGGGGGCCAGGCGCAACAGGTTCGCCAAGGGCGCTGCTTACCGCCGTCGACCGGATCCATCGGTTGCGATACCAGAGCGCCTTGCCGTCGCGAAGCCGGACACCATGGACCATGCCGTCACCCATAAACCAGTGATAGAGCCCCGGATTGGGTGGCGTGATCGGATTGGGGCCAATCCGGATGTAGCGACCGTCAAGCTCGGCCGGGATCTCGCCGGTCACCTTAAGGTTAGTCAGAGTTTCTTC
The DNA here is from genome assembly GCA_031397145.1 of Sphingomonadales bacterium. Lineage (GTDB taxonomy): Bacteria > Pseudomonadota > Alphaproteobacteria > Sphingomonadales > Sphingomonadaceae > Aquisediminimonas. Next base: position 10,038 of record JANNLW010000008.1, read on the forward strand.
CGACGGCAGTGGTTCGTGAATACCGATCAGAAATGGATTGGGCTCGTCAGACTTTCTCCGGTTGCGGTTGAATTCCGCAATTTTCGTCGCGCCTTTTGAAACCGCATCACGGATCAGGGTTTCGACTGCACTGGCCATGAAAAAATCTCCTTTGCGTTCATCTCATATCGGCCATGCAGCCCTCCTTGGGGAGGCTTTGCAAAACCGGATGACGATCACGATCGTGACAGCCAAACAGAGGCAGGCCTTTGCCCAACTCGGTACATGATGCTGCGGTCAACTCAGAATTTGACGGATGCTTCCAATCCGAATTCGCGGGCTGGCACCGCAACCCCGAAATAGAAGATCCCGGCGTCAAGCGCGGCGGCCAGGCGGCCGCCCCCCTTGTGGAACAAGTCACGTGCATAGCCACTGATGCGCAGATTCTTGAGACGCTCGCCTTCATGGATGAGAGCGAGCGAAACATCGATCGTACCGCGACCCCCGACGATGTCGCGTTTGGCACCGGTTGAATCGCTGATCGCGGAGACGAAGGTATCACCCGTATAGGCATAGTCGATCGTCAAACCCACGCTTTTGCCACCCCCGATTTCGCGGAGATAATCGAGGCCGGCGTTGAACGTGTATTTTGGCGCACGCCGGAAATTCCGGTTGGCAGAAACATCGACCAGGGGATTTCCCGGGGTTGTCAGATCCGGAAGCAGGAAACTGCGATACTCTGCGTCCAGATAGGCCCCCGATGCCCGCAAGGTCAGATCACGGCTCGGTCGCGCCTGCATTTCGACCTCAATTCCCCGAATGCGGGCGGACGAGGCATTCTGAACCACGGTTTCGGTGCCGCCGCCAAACGCTGCACGCAGGATCTCTTCCTGTTTGTTGCCATAGTCAGCCTGAAAGACCGTCGGGTTGAACCGAAACAGCCCATTGGCAAAATCGGCCTTCAAGCCAATCTCGTAGCTATCAACCTGCTCGGGATCATAAGGGCCGAGCGATGTCGGAGTCGTGCCTCGACCATTAAAGCCCCCCGACCGGAACCCGCGCGACCAGCTTGCATAGGCCAACAGGTTTTCATTGGGTTTCCAGTCAAGAATGGCCCGCCAGGTCGGGTCGTTAAACGTGGCCTTGAGATTGGCCGCGAAGGCCGCGATGGGCGGCAGGGTATAGGCTGTCGCAAATTTCTTTGTTTCGCTGGTGTAGCGACCACCCAGTGTCAGGCGGACATCATTGCCAAGCTTGATGATCGACTCCGCGAAAATGGCGTAGGAATCGAGCTTCTGCGATGACACGATGTTCTGAACGGGCCCACCAAGGATGAAGAAAGTGCCCAGCGGACTGCCGCCAAAAGGAAGCGGCCGGATGTTGTAATTGGTGTGAAGGTAATAGACGCCGGCGACAACATCGACCCGGTCGGAAATATCCCCCTGAATACGGATTTCCTGGCTGATCTGCTTGTAGTCCTGATCGCGTGCCGCAACGACAAGCGGGATGGCGATGCCTGGCGCCACAGGAATGGCCGGAGCGCCTGAATTCTCTTCAAGCAGCGAATCGCTGGTATCCCGATAGCCGGTGACCGCGGTCAGGTTGAAATCCCCAAGCTTCGACTTGATCTCCAGCGACCCGGACCAGCCGTCAATGAAGCTTTCAAAAGGGATGCTCGAATTTGCGAATTTGAAGCGCTCGCCTTTCTGCCGCAAAAATCCCTGGGTGTCGCAACCCAGATCGCCCAGACCAATTGCAAAGGTAAAATCACAAATCGTCCCGCCCGCTCCAAATGGCAGGCCGGTGGCTTTGGTCAGATTGATGTTGGACGGATAGGTGCTGCGGTCCTTCTGATATTCGATCGTGCCCTGGATCGACGTATCCGGACTGACCTCGGCTAGGATCGAAACACCAAGCGAATAATAGTCGCGACCATCTTCATGCTTGCCGGTCAAGCGGTTGCGGGTAAAGGAATTCGAC
>JANNLW010000040.1:0-21923 GCA_031397145.1 Sphingomonadales bacterium
GCTGATGCCGAGTGCAGCGGGTGCAAAGCCGGTGCTGGAAAAACTGCCCGAAGAGGACTGGCTGACAATCAGCCAGGCTGGGCTCCAGCCGGTTCAGGCAGGCCGCTTCTATGTCCATACCGGAACGAATGGCGGGCCGCCGCCGAAGGATGCGAAGTCCTTCCTGATCGGAGCGAGCCAGGCCTTTGGCACGGGCGGGCATGAAACCACGCATGGCTGCCTCGAAATGCTCGACCGGATGAAACGGCGTGGCAGCCGCTTCGATCATGTCGTCGATATCGGAACAGGCACCGGCCTGCTGGCCTTTGCCGCGCACTACCTCTGGTCGCGAGCCACTGTGACGGCATCGGACATCGATCCGGTGAGCGTGGACGTGACAGCCGACAATGCCCGCATAAACGATGTCCTGCTCGGGCAGGCGGCAGGGCGGGTCGCACTATGCGTAGCCTCGGGAACCGATCACGAGATGATCCTCAGGCGCGCGCCCTATGATCTTGTCATCGCCAACATCCTTGCCGGACCGCTGATCGAGCTTGCCCCAGCGCTCTCCGCGATCCTGCGCGACGGCGGAACGCTGATCCTTGCAGGTTTGCTGGCGGGGCAGGCGGAAGCCGTCGCCTCAGCTTACCGCGCCGAGGGACTGCGCCTCGCTGAACGACGGGATCGCGGCGAATGGCCCTGCCTGCGCCTCGTCAAACGCAACCGTCACTGCTGGCAACGCCCAATCCGAACGACCGGCAGGACGAGCCAGCCGCCGGGCGATTTCGGCACGTGGTAGGACTCAAGATGATTTGGCCCTCGCATACTCTTGCGTGCCCTTCGTAATCACCCGATCGCCTGCCAAAATGTCCGCAATTGCGATATCCGGGAGTGCCTCCAGCGCGCCATAAAGCGGCGCGAAATCGGTTTCGACCGTCACTTTGAGAAGGTGATCGAGACTCGGGATCACGAAATAATTCTGCTGGTAATCGTCAATGCGGTATTCGGTCCGCATGATCCGGAGCAGATCGAAGCCGATCCGGTTCGGGCTGGGATCATCAAGCGCGAAGATGCTTTCGCCATAGCTCGAGACAATCCCGGCACCGTAGATCCGCAATTCCCCGTCTTCCTCGATCAACCCGAACTCGACGGTATACCAGTAGAGCCGGGCCAGCTTGTGGAGCGCGCCAAACCCCAGCGAACGGAGCCCGCCTTTCCCATAGGCCACCATATAGTCCGCGAAAACTGGATCGGCGAGCATCGGCACATGGCCGAACACGTCATGAAAAACGTCAGGCTCTTTCAGATAATCGAGCTGGTCCGGGCGGCGTATGAAATTGCCTGCCGGAAAGCGACGATTGGCGAGATGATCGAAGAACACATCGTCAGGTACCAGCCCCGGCACGGCGACCACGCTCCATCCCGTCGCCGCGACTAGCCGTTCGTTCAGCTCCCCATAATCGGGAATGCCCGGTTGGCTGAGCTTGAGCACATCGATTCCGCGCAAGAAGGACGCTGCTGCGCGACCGGGAAGCATCGCACACTGGCGGGCAAATAACCGGTCCCACATCGCATGCTCGTCAGCTGTAAAACACTCCCAATCCTGAGGGATCGTCCAGTCGGAGGCGGCCCCGGGCGGCGGAGCATCGTGGACATGTTCAAACATCGTTCGGGATTACCAAGGTCAGGACATTGCGTCCATCGATACGGGCATAATTGATCACGTTAGACCAGGAGAGGACCAGGGCAATTCCCGCGCCGCCGCCGCGTTCGGGTGGGATTTCTGCTGGCGCGTCGACAGACCGCGGATCAAAGAACGTCCCTGAATCGCTCAACGTCAGCCCGATTTCGGCGCCAATTGCTGACAATTCGATGGCTATGTCCGAATCGGGTGGTGGGACACCATGTTCGACAATGTTGGTGACAAGTTCCTCGACAATGATTGAAAGTTTCGCTTCTGCATCACGTCCACATTGGGCTCGTGCAACAAAATCGCGCACCAATTCCAATACGTTGCGCGTCGTATTGCTATCGATAAGGAGCCGGATTTTAGCCGTTAATGCTGGGTTATTGTAATCCATCCTACGGGCCGATACTCTCAATAGCGTAAATGGAGGGCAACATGCGCCTGCCTGTTCTAATCTCTGCGGCCGTCTTGGCCGGAATGGCAACCCCTGTGTTGGCTGATATAGGTCGGGTCAAGCTTGTCAGCGGTATTACGACGATCGAACGCGGTAGCCAGAAAATTGCTGCTACAGCGGGCCTTGTCCTTCAAAAGGGCGATACGATCGTGACCGGAAAGAACGGTCGGATTGGGATTACTTTCAATGACAATACCCGTTTCGCCGCCGGCCCGAACAGCCGCATCAATGTTGCGGATTTTGTTTTCGACGATACCACGCACCGTGGCCGGTTCCTGACACAGGTCGATCGTGGATCGTTGGCGATCGTTTCCGGCCAGATTGCGAAATCAAACCGCGACGCCATGCGCGTCAAGACGCCGACCGCACTTCTGGGCGTACGCGGCACCCGCTTTGTCGTCCAGGTAGACTGATCCGCCTATGCATCATCGCCCCGTTCTTGCTTTTTTGTTGTTGGCATTGACCGGGTGCGCCAGCACCGGCGTGTCATTGCTCCCCGGAGAAATCGGAGCAGATGGCAAACAGAGGGAAACCGGGGCTGTAGCCGTGCTTGATCCCGAAAACGGAACCGATATGGCCGTGCTTGATCAAGCGAACAGCAGGACCGGCGTAAACAAACGACATGTCACAATGAAATCGGCTGCTCCTGAAAAGCTGAATGCGCGATATGGCGCGTTGCTCGCCACCCTGCCTCAGCCACCGCGGCTGTTCATCCTCTACTTCAAGGAAGGCACGGCTGATCTTGTTGATGAATCCAGCGCCTTGCTACCGGACTTGTTTGCGGAGGTCAAAACCCGCCCCGGCGTGGACATCCAGATTGTCGGCCATACCGATACAGTGGGGCAGGAGGCCGACAACGACCAACTGTCGATCAAGCGCGCATCCGAAGTGAAGGTCATGATGGCGCAGATGGGACTGGATGGCGAAGTCATCAGGGCAACCGGTCGTGGCGAACGCGAACTGCGCGATCAGACGCCGGATGAAACCACCTCGGCGCTCAATCGTCGGGTCGAGGTTTACGTCAAGTAGCGGAACACAAGCACGGTCAGATCGTCCGTCGCTTCCGCACCGTCTTCGAATATCCGAACTTCGGCGAGCAGTGCGTTGCTTACCTCGTCAATTTTTGAAGTGCCCACGCAGGCTTTCAGTACGTTTGCGATGCGATGCGAGCCGAAAAAGCCTCCAGTTGGGCTCTGTGCCTCGGTGATGCCATCGCTGACAATCACAAGGGTATCGCCCTTTTTCATCGTCAAGTTCTCGCAATCGTACAGAAATCCGGGCTCAACCGAGAGCGGCGGCCCGCCTTCCGGTCTCAAGTGACGAACGTCACCCTGCTCAGTCACGAGCCAGGGATTTTCATGCCCGGCGTTGCAAAGCTCCAGCGCTCCGGTCTGCGTGTTCAACAGCCCGACCAGCATCGTTACGAACATGTCTTCGCCATTGTCTCGCGCGATCTCGTCATTGAGCCGAGTCATGGCAGTTGCCAGATCCTTGCCGTCGCGCAGCAGGACCGATTTGGCCAACGCCTTGGACAGCGCCATGAAAAGCGCCGCCGGGACGCCTTTGCCCGTTACATCGCCGACGAGGAAACAAACGCGATCATTGTCGAGGCGTATCGTATCGTAGAAATCCCCTCCTATCGAACGTGCGGGCTCGATCAGGGCGTCGAGTTCCACGGCAGGATCGAAGTCAGCCAGCGTGTCCCTCTTGGGGAGCATGCCCAGCTGGATATCGCGGGCAGCAGACAATTCACCCGCAGCCCGCGCTGCGCTGAGCCGCTCTTCCTGCAAGCTTTCAGTGAGCGCAATCCTGTCACGCCGCGCCTTGGCAAAAAGAAGCACCAGCATGGTCATACCAGCCGCCGCCGCCGTCAATACCGGCCCGACCGGATCGAGCAGCAATCCTTGCGTAAACGCGGCCCAACTTCCGCTAAAGGCCAACACAATGACTCCGGCGGTACCAAACGCTGCTCCGGCGCCTCTGAAAAGTGGCAGCACCCGGATCGCCACACCAACCAGCATTATCGCCAGCAGCCCTTCGAAAAGCCACGCCCAGCCCGGACGTGCGAGTGTCCGCCCCGCGAGCATCGCGTCGAGCGCATCGGCGTGCACAATGGCCCCATAGGTTTTTTCCGCCAGTGGAGTGGAAACCACATCTGCCGTTCCAGCGCCGGACAGGCCGATTATAACAATTTTTGCTTTCACCCTTTTTGAAGGAGGGAGGTCGTAAAGAATATCGAGCGCGCTCAGTGCGGATTGGCTTGTCTCTGCGCGAAAGGGCACACGCATGCGACCATCTGGCAAGGTTGGCAGCCACGTCCGCCCCAGCCGGATTCCTGCAAGACCATCCCCGTCGGCCACTGGTTCGAGAGCCTCGATACCGGATGCAATGCGCGCCAGCTCCAGCGCAAATCCCGGCGTTGCCTGTCCGGCGACCACAGCGGCAAGCGGAACATACCGAACCGTTCCATCCTCGTCAGGATCGCCGTTCAACAGGCCATGGCCGAGCCCGACATCATCAAGTGCAGGAATGTTTGCGATCGCCTGCCCCCAGGATTTGACGCCTTGGGGCAAGGGCCGCACAAATCGCGCTTCCACAGCCATCATCGGCGGATCCGCAGCCGGAGCGACATCGAGTCCGCCACGCCCGAGCACAACGGGAGCCTGACCAATCACTTGCCCGAACAGGTTGTCCATCGATGGCATTGACAGAATTTCCGCCGCGGCCGATGCAGACAACTCGGGATAAAGGCCAACAAACGCGTCGGGACTGTTGCGATCGGCTTCGGGAAACAGCATGTCCAGTCCGATCAAGCGCGGCTGGTCCTCCTCCAGTTTTGCGACCAGCTTGGCCATGATGTATCGCGGCCACGGCCATGGTCCAATGGTTCTGATGCTGGCTTCGTCAATCCAGACAATTTCCACCTTTGTCGGTTCGGCTGATCGCGGGCTGAGTCTTTGCCATTGGTCGAATATTGGGCGGCTGACCCTTTCGCTGCCAAAAAGGCCAAACAATCCTGCCATTGCCAGCGCTGCAATCAAGCCGAAAAGCCTGATGCGGCGCGCGGCATCGCCCTCAGACGTCAAGCTCAAGCCCGTCATAGGCACAGATGATTTCGAGTGGCCGACGATCCTCGCGCATCAGTTCCTCATAGCGGATCGTTTCATCATGCATCCGCTGGATATCTTCATCACTATAGGCCGGTTCATGGTGGAACAGCACCAGCCGTTTCGCCGCCGCCGCATGACACAGGTCGACGGCAACAAGGTTCGAGGAATGGCCCCAATCTTCCTTCATCGTCACGCTGTCGGCGAGCGAATACATTGTATCGCAAATTGCGACGTCGGCCCCGGCAAAGAATGCTGCAAACCGTGCCTCTTGCTCCATATCGCCGAGCCGGTGTTCGCTGTCGGTCGAATAGATGACCGTGCGTTCGCCATCAACGAATCGGAAGCCATAGCTGTCGTGCGCATGATATTGCCGGATCACCTCGACCTTTAGCCCTGCGCAGTCATAGGTCGCACCCGGCTCAAGGGTCGCGAACCGGAATTGGGCCTTCAGCCAATCAAACGGAACCGGAAATGAGATTTCCTCCTGCTGGCGCCGGAGGGCGGTCTCGGCATCGGCGTGGCCGCTATGCACCGTAATAATGGCTTCGGGATCGAACGCCGCCACAAAGAAGGGGAAACCCATGATATGATCCCAATGGAGGTGGGACAGGAAGAAATGATATTCCCTCTTGTGGCCAGCGCTGCATCGCGCGGCGGCGGACAGGCCAAATTCGCGCAACCCCGATCCCATGTCGCAGACGATGAAGCTGCCATCGCCACCTTCGATTTCGACGCAACTTGTCGCGCCGCCATAGGTGTTGCCCGCTGCAAAATCGAGATCACCATCAACAAAGGCGAGCGCTTCCGCTTTGCTGGAAAATCGCCGTCCGTTTGCAATGACAAGGGCCTGAGCGACCTTTTGGCGCACCGCGGCGGCCTTGGCCGCGACGGGCAGGGAGCCGCGTGTGCCCCAGAATCGGACGCGCATAATGGCTATCCTTCCAGCCCTTTGGTCACAGCAAAGATTTTATCATAGCGGCTGATCGCCAGAATTTCGGTCATCCGCTCATTAGGTCGCGCAAGCGTCAAGCCTACATTCGCCGCGTCCGCTGCTCTCTTGGCCAACGTCAAGACGCGCAGACCCCGCGACGACATGTATTCGATCCTCTCGAGATCGAGGACCAGCGGCAAATCCAAGGCCGCGGCTTCAACAATCGCGGCGTTGATTTCCGAAAGAAACGATTCCCAACTGGCTTCATCAACCCGGCCGCTCCCCGCGCCGATGAGGGCGTTGGCGGTCTTGCGGTTTGACCATTCCATACAAGACTCTCCCACACGCATTTGATATAGAGCGTGGTAGCAAAGAATGCGATGTGATGGAAAGCACAGCGATGCACCACGATTGAGATAGATCGGGCGCAGGAGAAAATGATGCGATTGATCAACTACCCCTTCCTTTCGGCCGCTGTGCTGGTCGCGGTGATTGCCAGTCCGGCCGCAGCCAAGCGAAAAGCCGTCGAAGTTGAAACGACGGCCACCAGCGCAGCGACGATCATGTCCTACAAGCGCGATCCTTTGCCAATCTATGACAATAGCGGCAGCAAGCTGCGTGATGTTCCGCAAAAGGAAATGCCAAAGGCAAAGTCCGATGCGGCACGTGTCGTTGGAACAAAACCGGGCTTCGTCGCAATTATGCTCGCCGGAAAACCAGCATGGCTGCGCCTGACTACCGTCGACTATGTCGGAGATTTGCCGACGCCGCCATGCGACAAGGTCGCAATGCAACTCGCGCTCAATGAAGAAGACGGCGTGGAACGGTCACTCGGATTAGGGTGTTCGAAACCCAAGCCGAAGTAGAACAGTGTCATGTCGGCCTAATTGATGCAGGCATGATCGATGTCGGGGACTCATAATGACCTTAAAGGTCCGCCATATTTTCGCAGGTTTTCTGGCTGGAACAGCGTTTTTGGCGACGCCGCCAGCTCCTGCACAAACGACAGCGTGCCGGGCACCAGCGGCCGGATCGATGCCCAGCCCGACCAAAGTCCCGAAAAAGGATCGCGGTAAATTTTCGATTGAAACGGCACCGCGCATTGCGGCGCTTGTCCCCCAGACCATTTGCGACACGAATATCAAGATCGCTGCAGGCGGTGTCGCCACTACCCAAGGCCCGGCACTGGGGCTTTCATCACAGGTGCTCAATACTTCGGCAGGCCGTCTCGATTTGATTGCCTTGCCCGGCGTCGAAGCCGAACTGCAAAAGGCGCTGACGAGTTTCGCGCGCGCGTGGCCCTATGCGCCGCTGCCTCGACAACCACGGATCCTCTTTCGCGCCAGCGATGCCTATGACGCCTATGCCTTGCCGGACAATACGATCGTCATGTCGACCGGAATTCTCCAGGCTGCTGAATCGGATTCCGAAGTGTTGTTCGTCCTTGCCCATGAATATGCACATCTCCTGATGGGCCATCACCTGACAACCGAAACGAGCGGAGCCGGCAAGGGATTGCTCGGCGCAGTCTCGACGATTTATGTCGCGGGCTCGTTCGTTTCACAAATGCGGTCCAGTCGGGGATCGCTTTCTGCTGTTGATCTGGGCAAGGTCGAAGCCGCGACCAAGAAAGCGGCCGCCCTTACCGAAGCGCTGCGCTTTGCGATGGATGATGTTTTCAATCCGAGCTGGAGCCATGAACAGGAGGATGAAGCCGATGCGCTGGCGCTTGACCTTTTGATCCGCTCGAACAGCAGTATTGACAGCTATGCCAACGTCTTTGGCCGTTTGCAGAAGATGATGGATCAGCAATCGGCTTCACGTTCAAAAAACCGGGCGGCGGCCGAAGGCATGCAAAAGGCGCTCGAGGCGACGATGAAGCAGCTTACATCACCGCAATTTCTCGGGACGATCAGTTCCGGCAATACCGGAGGCTTCGCCAAGATGGGCGGAAAATTGGCGCTTGGCCTTGGCGCTTCGGCCCTGTCAAAAGCTGGCAGCACGGTTCAGCATGACACGCATTTGCCGCCGGAAGATCGTCGCAAGGGGCTGGCCGCCTATTTCCAGGCCGGGTACCCAACCGCCGATCCGCCGATCGACACCGGGGCGATGGTGAAGCGCTACAAGGTCTTGCCCGACTATAAGCGCGCGATCCCGATGAAGGACGCCTATCTCAAGGCACGACAGGCCTATTTTGCCCAGGATTTTGCTGGCGCTCTTACCGGTCTCAAGGGGATCGGTGCAGGGACAAGGACAGCACCAACGTTCGTCAACCTTATGGCGGCACTGGCCGCACGGGATCTTGGCAATGGTGCGCAGGCCAAGCTTTTTTATGAAGCAGGCCGATCAGGCACAGGGGTACCCAGTGTCCAGCTTTTCGAGAGTTATGCTGAAGCACGGATTGCCGATCGCGATTTCAACGGATCTCAGCTGGTCTTGAGCGATGCGACAGTCCGATTCCGCGATCCCGATCATTTCCGCAGCATCGGCATTGAGCGCTACGTGGCCGAAGGCAATAACAGCCTCGCGGCAAGCAATTATGCAACCTGCCTGCAGATCAAGGACCGCGACTACATACTGGCCCGCTGCAAGGCCGCCTACCCCCAAGCTGCGGCCGAGGCCGAAGCCAAGAAGCCGAAGATTCCCAAGCTCTTCGGCTTGCCGTTCTGAGCGGAATTGACAGCCGGGCAGTAGCACCCGACTGTTGGTGCCATGAATAGCTGGGTTTCACGGCTGCTTTGCCTGCTGATCTTTGCTTCGGCGATTCCCGCCGATGCACAGACGTCCGGACAGACAGCTTCGCTTGAGGCTCTGACCAGCCAGATCGAAGCCGCTTCCGCCAACCGTCAATGGGGGACCGCAATTCTATTGGGGCAAAAGGCGCTGGCGATCGAAGAGGCGCTGCGCGGCCCAAACGACCCGGAAGTCGCGGGCACGCTGACATTGATTGCGGGCTGGATGCGCGAGCTGGACCGCAACGTCGAAGCCGAACCACTCCTGCGCCGGGCGCTGGTCATTTTCGAGGACAGCTATGGCGATGCACATGAATATACCATTTCGGCAGCCAACAATCTTGCAGCAACCCTCGAAGCGCTTGGCAGGCTGGAGGATGCTCACAAAATCTACGCGCTGACGCTCGACAACATGATCAAGTTGCACGGCTCGTCCCACCGGCTAACGGCGATGAGTACCAACAATCTGGCATTCAACCTTGCCCGGCAGGGGCGCTATCAGGAAGCGCAGCCGCTCTATGACAAAGCCCTGAAGATTGGTCGCGCGACAATGGATGACGACGATCCCGAACTGGCGCGGATCGAAAACAATGTCGCCAGCAATCTTACAGCACGGGGACGCTATCTCCAGGCGGAACCACTTTACAATCATGCGCTCAAGACGCGTGCAGCCGTGCTCGGCCCCGACGATCCTGATGTCGCGACCAGCTATAACAGCCTTGCTTTCAATCTGTCGGCACAGGGCCGCCACGAGGATGCGGCGCCCTTGTTTGCTCGTGCGCTTGCAATCCGTCAAAAGGCCAATCCCGAGGATCGACGTGCCGCAACCAGCTACAATAATGTTGCGCACAACCTGAACGCGCGCGGACGACTGGCCGAGGCCGCGCCGCTTTATGCTCGAGCCCTGTCAATCTGGCAGACGCTCTATGGCGAACAGAACCCGTTGACGGCAATCGGCCTCAGCAATGTCGCGACCAATCTGGAAGCGCAAGGCAAGATGGCCGATGCCCAACCGCTCTTTGAACGCGCGCTCAAGATCCGGCTTGGCAGCCTCAACCCCAATCATCCGGATCTTGCGGGAAGCTATTTCAAGGTCGCGCATAATTTCCGCCTTGCAGGACGGCTCGCGGATGCCGAGCCAAATTATCAGCGTGCCATTGCCATACGGCGGCAGGCGTTGGGGGCGCTCCATCCGGATCTTGCGCTGGGCCTTGCCGACTACGCCGAATTGCTGATGACGGTGGGGCCGCAGCGAAGCGCAGATGCCTTGAAGATGGCGCGAGAGGCCGCCAGTATCGCCCGCAAGCGTCGAGATCAGAGCCTCACCGGCGAAGCGGCTGGAGATGCAGGCGCCGAACAACAGGCATTGGCACGTGCGCAGGGAGCAGATGCAAGTCGTATCGATCCATTAGCGCAAAGTTTCGGCACCTTGCTCAAGGCCGAATGGCAGAGGGCTGCCAGTACGCAGAATGAAGCGGATGCGCTGAAGGCAGAGGGATTTGAGGCGGCTCAAGATCTCGAAACGTCGGTTGCAGCGCTCACAATGGCGCAAACCGCCGCGCGTACAGCAGCAGGCACCGGCCCCCTGACCGAACTGGTTCGGCAACAACAGGATTTGTCGGCACGAGGGCGGGAACTCGATCGCCGGCTTCTTGCCGCCCTCACCAATGGCAACCAGTCGGATGCAGACAGGTTACGGGCTGAAATCCTGCAAACCGGCGAAGCACTCTCGGCCGCCGATCTGTCTTTGCGCCGCCAGTTTCCGGATTATGCGGAACTGGTGCAGCCGCGCGCGCTGTCGATCACCGAAACGCGCAACAGGCTTGCAGTGGACGAGGCGCTGCTCCTCGTCGTACCAGTGGGCGATGACATTTTCAGTTTTGGTGTATCGAAGGACAAGCTGATCTGGAATCGGCAGGCCGGCACCGCTAAAGCTATCAAGGCGATATCGCTCCTCCATTGCCAGATTGATCCCGGACCGTGTGCAGCCTCTCTCAGCGATAGCGAACTCACAGCAGGAGCGCCGCCCAACTCCGCCTTTCTTGCAGATCAGCTCGCCGCCTATGACCGCGCAAGCGCCTATACACTTTATCGCGACCTGGTGGCGCCTGTCGAAGCCGCGTTCGTCGGAAAGACCAAACTATATGTAACAGTGACAGGCGCATTGGGCGGCCTGCCGCTAGGCGTGCTTATCACGGAACCGCCAAAACCCGGCGAGGATGGAGCCGACCCTTTCATCCTTGCAAACTCGGCATGGCTTTCGGATCGGTATGCCATGGTCTCGCTGCCATCGGTCTCGGTTCTTCGCGCGCTGAAACGCAAGCCTGTAGTCTTCAAGAACGCTGAATCCTTTGTCGGTTACGGCGCTCCGATTCTTGGCGGCTTGGCAGCAGGTAGAAGCCAGCCGCTCGGCGCGCGCCTCTTCCTGTCGGTTGACAATGACGGGGCGACACTGGCCGATCCCGACGTGCTGCGCATGCTCGCACCGTTGCCGGGAACGGCCCGTGAACTGTCCGCAATGGCCACGGCACTGAAGGCTCCTGCAAAGGATGTTGTGATCGGCGCAGCAGCGACCGAAACAGCGGTTCGCAATAATCCCAATCTATCGGGTGCCCGTATTATCGCATTTGCAACCCATGGCATTCTTCCGCGCGAGGTTTCGGGCATCGAGGAACCCGGGCTGGTCTTCACCCCGCCAACCGTGGCGAGCGCAGGTGACGACGGTTTGCTCGCAGCGTCCGAGGTCGCCCGCCTGACGCTAAATGCGGATTGGGTTCTTCTTTCGGCGTGCAACACTGCGTCGTCAGACGGCACTCCGGGTTCAGACAGTCTCTCCAGCCTTGCCCGGTCATTTCTCTATGCCGGGGCTTCCGCCTTGCTCGCCAGCCATTGGCGTGTATCGGACGAAGCGACAGCGGCGCTGACCGTTGAGACGCTTTCAGGCCGGTCTATAAAAGGGCTCTCGCGTTCAGAGGCGTTGCAACGGGCGATGCGTGCGGTGCGAACCGGCAAGCGCGCTGACGGAACCGCAATCGGGGGATGGAATGAAAGCTGGGCCCATCCAGCAGCATGGGGTGCTTTCGCGGTAATCTCGAACGAGGATCAATGAATTTCAGGCAATCATGCCCATGATGATGATGAACCACGACACGAAGCTTGCGCCGAAGAAAACCAGTCCGGTTACCGGCTCGCGCGTTGCGAGCGGTTTCACCACGAACACGGGCAAGCTCCGGCGAAAGGGATGTCTTGCCGCTTCGTTGGTCAAGGCAAGCGTTCTTCTCATGGCGCGAAGTGTTAACGCGCCGTTGACCATCAAGGCCAGCCGAAATGCTGGTTAACCGGGAACTGTACCGCGCCGGGACATTGGCCAGCCCAGACCGGCCTCGGCGTGATCAGCCGTTGGCCACTCCGTCCGCGAAGCGCCGCCCGAGCCCGCGACGTGCAAGATTCGGCATCCAGCGGGTCAGAAATTTCAGTCGCTTTGCCGTTTTGCCAACGGCGACATGCGTCTGTTTGCCATGCACGGCATCCCAGGCCGCCTGCGCAACATCACTGACCGGCGTGATTTCCAGCCCGGCCTCCAAAACGCCGTCCCGCACACTTTGATTGGTGCCAGAGGTGTTTGCCTCAAGCAGCGGCGTATCGATGAAACTCGGCATCAGCGAAGACACCTTGATTCCATACTGCTGCCATTCAATCTCGAGCGCCTCTGTCAAGGCTCGCACCCCGAATTTGGTGACGGCATACACTGCAAGGCCGGGTCCAGCGACGAGACCAGCCGCCGAGCAGGTGTTCAGGAGACATGATCCCGGCGTTTCTTTCAGATAGCCAAAACCCGCCTCGGCGCCGTTGACAACACCCTTGATGTTGACGTCGATCAAAAGGTCATGATCATCATGGCTGACATCGGCAAACTGCCCGCCCCGCGCAACGCCGGCATTGTTGAACAAAACATCCAGACGCCCCCCCGAAGCGGCCCAGAAATCGGTCAGCGCGACGCCCCATTGGGCCCGGTCGCGAACGTCCAGCACGTGGGTCGATGATTGTCCAGGGGGCAGGAGTGCCGCCGTTTCGGACATGCCCACCTTGTTGACGTCTGCCAGGCCGATAAACCAGCCGTTCGCAGCAAAGAGTTGGGCCGTTGCCCGTCCAATTCCCGAAGCCCCCCCTGTAATAAAAATGGCCTTGTGCGAGTTCATAGGCTTGCCCTTCTTGCGTCTTTTCTACTCTCTGGCCATTGAGGCGAAATGACCCGCCGATTCAAGCCCCTCTTCACAATAGCCGTCCTCACCCTGTCTCTGCTCCCTGTTTCCGCGCGCGCGGAAATCACCGTGGCTTTCTATTCGCATGAGTTGGACCGCCGCTTTCTTCCTCACGCCTTCATTGCTGTGAAAGGCACGCCCCGGGCTGGCGGAGCCCCTGTCGATATCAATTTCGGGTTTACGGCCCGATCCGTCACACCCGCCGTCCTGATGGGGCCGGTATCTGGCAAGATCGAAGCGGCCTACCCGGATTATGTACGCCGTAGCGATCGCAAATTCGCATTTACAATCAGCGACGAGCAATTTGGTCAATTAATGGCGCTGGTCGAAAAATGGAGAACATTGCCGGACAAAAGCTACGACCTCAACCACCGCAACTGCCTCCATTTCGTCGGAGAGGCCGCGCAAGTCCTTGGTCTCAAGGTGATGTTCGACAAGAGACTCATAAAAAGGCCACGGAGTTTTCTGGAAAACATCATCCGCCTCAATCCGATGCTGGCGAATCGCTGATTTTCACTTTGTTTAGTCTTCACCGATAGGGAGAGCCGGATGAGCGAGAAATTTCCTGTGCTGGTGACGGGCGGCGCCGGCTATATCGGTAGCCACGCGGTTCTTGCCTTGCGCGATGCCGGCTGGCCCGTTGTGGTGATCGACAATCTGGTAACAGGTTTTCGCTGGGCGGTGCCTGAAGGTGTTTCCTTCGTGGAAGCCGATATCGGGGATGAAAACGCGGTATCCGCCGCGATCGCCGATCACAAGGTTGGCGCGATCATGCATTTTGCGGGATCGGTCGTCGTGCCGGAGTCGGTGGAGAATCCTCTCAAATACTATCGCAACAATACTGCCAATAGCCGCTCCCTGATCGAATGTGCAGTTTTTGCAGGTGTGAAGCACTTCATCTTTTCCTCGACCGCGGCCACCTATGGGATTCCCGACAGCGTCCCTGTCCGTGAGGACAGCCCCAAACGGCCGATCAATCCCTATGGTATGTCCAAGCTGATGACCGAGTTCATGCTTGCAGACGTGGCATCGGCGCACCCGATGAATTATTGTGCGCTTCGCTATTTCAATGTGGCTGGAGCGGACCACAAGGGTCGCACTGGCCAGTCGACCGCAGGGGCGACGCACCTGATCAAGGTTGCGGTTGAGGCAGCGACGGGAAAGCGGGCCCATGTATCGGTGTTCGGCACTGATTTCGCGACTCCGGATGGCACCGGTGTACGCGACTATATCCATGTTTCCGATCTTGCAGCAGCCCATGTCCTTGCGCTCGAAAAGCTTGTTGGCGATCCAACAGCAAGCCACACCATGAATTGCGGCTATGGCCGCGGCTTTTCAGTCAATGAAGTGCTCGATTCGGTCGACCGGGTCACCAATCGCAAAATCGAACGCCGCTACGAAGGCCGCCGAGCCGGCGATCCCGATGCGCTGATCGCCGACAATGGCAAGATCCTCGCAATGCTCCCCTGGCGGCCAGAGCGCAACGATCTGGATACAATCGTCGCGGATGCGGTTGCTTGGGAACGCAGATTGGCCGAACGCAGCGCTTAAGGCTTCCAAGCTGGTCGCACGTCAGGCATGACGCCTGCAATGAATCCGGAACTGTCCTTCATTGCCCAGCTTCGCCACATTGCGACACATCCTGCTGCACGCGGGTTGCTCGACGACGCGGCCGTACTTGATATTGGCGGCACCCGACTTGTCCTGACGCACGACATGCTCGTCGAAGGGGTTCATTTCCTGCCGGACGACCCGGCTGAAAGTGTCGCATGGAAGCTGGTCGCGGTGAACCTGTCCGACCTTGCGGCAAAAGGCGCGACACCTGTCGCGGCGCTCACGTCCTACATAATGACGGGCGATGCGGGATGGGACGCGGCGTTCGTGAAGGGCCTTGGAAAGGCGCTCGACCATTTCGGCGTGGCGCTCTTAGGCGGAGATACGGTTTCGGCACATGAACGGTCGATCGGGCTGACAATGATCGGCCAAGCCAATGGCAGTGTCCCGTCACGCTCGGGTGCACATGAGGGCGATGCCCTGTTCGTGACCGGCAATATAGGCAATGCAGGACTCGGACTGGCAATTGCCAAAGGCGAACGATCCGGCCCAGCCCCGCTGCTTGCAGCCTATCGCACACCATTGCCTCAACTCGCGGCAGGGGCAATGCTTGCCCCGACCGTCAGCGCGATGATGGACGTATCTGACGGATTGCTGATCGACGCATTAAGGCTGGCCGATGCCAGCGGGGTGGCGGCAATGATCGATCTCGATGCCGTCCCGCTCTCTGCCGAAGCGCGCTCCTGCCGCGGCGAGGATCGCGCCGCGCGACTAGCTGCAGCAACCGCCGGCGACGACTACCAGTTGCTCTTCACCTCCGCCCTGCCCTTGCCATCCTTGCCCTGCCCGGTGGCCCGCATCGGCCAGATGGTGCGTGGTTTCGGCGTGCATCTTCATGATCGAGAGGGTGCTGTTCCCCTTCCACTTGAGCTTGGCTGGCTCCACCAATAGCCCAAAGGCTTGCTTTTGAGCGCAAAGCACCTCTATAGGCCCGCCCGAATCCCGAAAAACATGGAGGCCGGCACGGTCTTTGGGATCGATCAATTCGCTGGGGGAAAGGGACCACCCTGATGTCAATCGTTACCATCGCAATCCTGTGCGGATTGCTTGCCGTCGTATACGGCATCATTACCAGCCGCCAGGTGCTTGGCGCATCGGCCGGCAACGAAAAAATGCAGGAAATCGCAGCCGCAATCCAGGAGGGCGCTGGCGCCTATCTGGGTCGGCAGTATCGCACCATTGCAATCGTTGGCGCGGTTGTCGCAGTGCTTGTTGCATTGTTCCTCGGGCCGCTTTCGGCCGTTGGATTTCTGCTCGGGGCAATTCTATCGGGCGCGACCGGATTTATCGGAATGAACATTTCAGTGCGTGCAAACGTACGTACCGCTGCTGCCGCACAGGTGGGCCTGCAAGAAGGCCTGACCATGGCATTCCGCGCAGGTGCGATCACCGGCATGCTCGTGGCAGGCCTTGCGCTCCTCGCGATTTCGGTGTTCTTCTGGTATCTGACCGGCCCCGCCGGACATGCCCCGAACGACCGCATCGTTATCGATGCGCTCGTTGCACTGGCCTTCGGTGCTTCGCTCATTTCGATCTTCGCCCGGCTTGGCGGCGGTATCTTCACCAAGGCTGCTGACGTTGGCGCCGATCTTGTCGGCAAGGTCGAGGCCGGAATCCCCGAGGACGATCCCCGTAACCCTGCCGTAATCGCGGACAACGTCGGCGACAATGTCGGCGATTGCGCCGGTATGGCGGCTGACCTTTTCGAAACCTATGTCGTCACCATCGGTGCGACGATGGTTCTCCTCGCACTGCTCGTGAAGGGTTCGGACAATATCCTCGGCCTGATGAGCCTGCCGCTTCTGATCGGCGGCGTCTGTGTCATCACGTCGATCATCGGCACCTATTTCGTCCGTCTCGGCGGCGGAAGGAACATTATGGGCGCGATGTACAAGGGCTTCCTTGTGACGGCCGTCCTGTCGGTTCCGGCGATCTGGTTCGCCACCAGCTATGCGCTGGGTGGCATGGAAACCCTGATCGGCGCCAATCTCGATGGCACCGGCGGTTTCACCGGCCGGACATTGTTCTATTGCATGTTTCTCGGCCTTGTCATCACAGGCCTGCTGATCTGGATCACCGAATATTACACCGGCACGAACTATCGCCCGGTGCGTTCGATCGCCAAGGCTTCGGAAACGGGCCACGGCACCAACGTCATCCAGGGTCTGGCGATCAGCCTTGAATCGACCGCGATGCCGACCGTCGTGATCTGCGCGGGCATCATCATTGCCTTCCAGCTTGCAGGCGTGATCGGGATCGCGTTCGCGGCAACCGCGATGTTGGCGTTGGCCGGTATGGTCGTCGCGCTCGATGCTTACGGTCCCGTCACCGACAATGCCGGTGGCATCGCCGAAATGGCGGGCATGGACGAATCGGTTCGTGAAAAGACCGATGCGCTCGACGCGGTGGGCAACACCACCAAGGCCGTGACCAAGGGCTATGCGATTGGTTCGGCGGGGCTTGCGGCGCTGGTGCTGTTTTCGGCCTATACGACCGACCTCAAGGAGTTCTTCCCTGATCTGGTGGTCGATTTCAGCCTCCAGAACCCCTATGTCATCGTCGGCTTGCTGCTCGGCGCGCTCCTGCCCTATCTCTTCGGAGCTATGGGCATGACTGCGGTTGGCCGTGCTGCCGGTGAAGTGGTGAAGGACGTCCGGGATCAGTTCGCCAAGAACCCCGGCATCATGACCTATGAAACCAAGCCCGACTATGCCCGCACGGTCGATCTTGTCACCAAGGCGGCAATCCGCGAAATGATCATCCCGTCGCTGCTGCCCGTGCTTGCACCGATCCTGGTCTATTTCGTGATCACGGCGGTTGCCGGACAGGCCGAAGGCTTTGCGGCCCTCGGCGCGCTCCTCCTCGGCGTGATCGTCGGAGGGCTGTTCGTTGCCATCTCGATGACCTCGGGTGGCGGCGCATGGGACCATGCCAAGAAGTATATCGAAGACGGCACTCATGGCGGCAAGGGCTCCGAAGCCCATAAGGCTGCGGTGACCGGCGACACAGTCGGCGATCCCTACAAGGACACCGCCGGCCCCGCCGTCAACCCGATGATCAAGATCACCAACATCGTGGCGCTGTTGCTGCTTGCAGCATTGGCGCACGGCGCGATGTAGGCGGTCCTTTAAGACTGGTTTTAAAGCCCCGTCCGGAGCAATCCGGGCGGGGCTTTTCTTTCGGGCCCCCAGCCATTCCCCGCACCAACTTCGCGAGCCACCAATCATGACTGTTCGCAACCAGTTGCCGGAATGACGGCCTACCGTTTTTGCAACTTCCACTGAAATTCCGCGTTCCTATACCCCATCTTCCCTTTTCCTGCTTCCCGCGTTAATGACGCGCGGTTTTTGAAGGAATTGCCCCAAGGATTTTATGACCAAGGAAGAACTTCTCGAAATGCGCGGCACGGTCGTGGAACTGCTGCCCAACGCGATGTTTCGTGTGAAACTCGAAAATGACCACGAGATCCTTGGTCATACCGCCGGCAAGATGCGCAAGAACCGTATCCGCGTGCTGACTGGAGACGATGTGCTCGTTGAACTGACACCCTATGATCTGACCAAGGGCCGGATCACCTATCGCTTCAAATGACGCCGACGGCGTCTCCCTGAACCATTTTCAGGGTCCGCATTGCTTAAAGTATTGGATCGGGACGGTGTCTATGGATGCTGAATCAAGTTCAGCATGACGGATGTTCCATCCCTCATCCTTGCCTCCGCCAGCCCGAGACGGGTGGCATTGCTGGCGCGTTTGGGCGTCGTGCCGGATGGAATTGATCCGGCCGAAATCGATGAAGCGCCGCTCAAAGGTGAGATTCCCGCTGTTTATGCGCAGCGCATTGCTTCGGCAAAGGCGTCAGTTGTAAGGGCACGTCATACCGGATCAGTCATCCTTGCGGCCGATACCGTGGTCGCCGTCGGCCGTCGGATTCTTCCCAAGGCAGAAACGGAGGCTCAGGCGCAGGCTTGCCTTGAACTGCTCTCTGGTCGGCGTCATCGCGTGCTGAGCGCGGTGACACTGATCGACCCGGCTGGTTGTGCGCATCACCGGCTTTCGACCAGTATCCTGACTTTCAAACGCCTTGGGACCGACGAGATTGCCGCATATGTCCAAAGTGGAGAATGGCAGGGAAAGGCTGGTGGCTATGCCATACAGGGTCGGGCTGAAGCTTTTGTTCGCTTTCTGGCAGGCTCGCACAGCGGCGTAATGGGTCTTCCCCTGTATGAGACGCGCGCCCTTTTACTTGCTGCAGGGGTTGTACTTGGCTGAGTGGCTCTACGAGGCCGGGATCGGCGAGGCGCGAGCGGCGCTGGTCGAGCATGGCCGGATCATCGAGGCGGCAATCGAGTGCGAAGGTAGCGGGCCACGTACAGGGACCATTGCAGAGGGGCGGCTGGTCGAGATCATTACCTCCCGCCTTCAGGGGCGCGTCACACTCGAGGATGGAAACGATGTATTGCTTGAAGGCATTCCTCCCGGCTTAAGTGAAGGCCGGACGCTCTTCGTCCACGTTGTGCGTGAAGCAATACCGGAGCCTGGAAGGAACAAGCTGCCCAAAGCAATAGCCGCACTTGACGAGATGGCTCCTCAACCCGGGCCGGATCTTCTTGCGCGGATAACGGCAAGAGGGCAACCTGTCCGTCAGTGTCACGCGCATGAACCAGACATGCTTGAGGCCGCTGGATGGTCGGAGTTGCTGGAAGAGGCGGAAATCGGCGAAATCGCCTTCCAAGGCGGCGTTCTTCGCCTTTCGATCACTCCGGCGATGGCCTTGTTCGATGTCGATGGCGGACTGCAACCGGCAGCGCTTTCGGCCGCAGCTGCGTCAGCCGTCGGTGCGGCGATCCTACGGCATGCGATTGGCGGCTCGATCGGTATCGACTTTCCAACAATGCCCGACAAGGCCGCACGCAAGGCTGCCGGGGATGCGCTCGATGCAGCACTTCCCCTGCCGTTCGAGCGCACCGCGATCAACGGTTTCGGTTTCATGCAGATTGTGCGCCGCCGGCCCCGCGCCTCGCTTCCCGAAATCCTCCGCGAAGACCCGGTGGGAGCAGCCCTGCGCGCCGCGCTGCGCCGGTTTGAGCGGGACAAATCGGCCGGGCCGCTGCGGCTGGAACTATCGCCAGCGCAACAGGCCCGGCTTTCGGCGCGACCGGATTGGCGTGCGGCCCTTGCCGAGCGCACAGGCCGCACAATCGTCGATTAGGCGAGCGCTCCCATTTCCCGTTCGGCCTCCCGCCAGCCAATATCGCGACGGCAAAAGCCTGTCGGGAAATCGATGGCATCGACCGCCGCATAGGCCTTGACCCGAGCCTGCGTGACGTTGGGCGCTAGCGCCGTCACGTTGAGGACGCGTCCGCCATTGGCGACAAGCGTCTCTCCCCTCAGCGCTGTCCCGGCATGGAAAATCCTAGCAGAGCCGGTATCTCCCAGAATAATTGTTCCGCCCTTTTCAGGCACCCCAGGATAGCCTTTGGCGGCGATTACGACAGTGAGGGCAGTGTCCTCCGAAAAGGAAGGCGGATCGGCCTCGTCCAACCTTCCCAGTGCAATCGCCAGCAACAAATCGGCCAAATCGCCCGTGAAGCGCATCATCAGAGCCTGGCATTCAGGATCCCCGAAGCGACAATTATACTCGATCAACTTCGGCCCTTCGCTGGTCAGCATCAAGCCAGCGTAGAGCACTCCGTTATAGGGCAAACCGGCTTCAGCCATCCCCGCCACTGTCGGCGCAATGATTTCGGCCATGACGTGCGCTTCCAGTTCCGGTGTCAGCACACGCGCCGGGCTATAGGCGCCCATCCCACCTGTATTGGGGCCGACATCGCCATCTCCGACCCGCTTGTGATCCTGCGCCGAGCCGAACGGAACGATGCTGGTTCCATCGGTCAAGGCAAAGAAGCTCGCTTCCTCGCCGCTCATGAATTCCTCGATCACGATTTCGGCACCAGCATGGCCAAAACTGCCGCCGAACATGTCTTCGACGGCCGCATGCGCTTCCTTGGCGGTCTCTGCGATGATGACGCCCTTGCCTGCCGCGAGGCCGTCGGCCTTGATGACAACAGGAAGGCCAAACCGCGCCAGATCGGATAGTGCCGCAGCCTTGTCATTGTGCCAGGCATAGGCGGCGGTCGGTATATTGGCGCGGGCACAAAGCGCCTTGGTGAAACTCTTGGAACCCTCAAGCTGCGCCGCTGCCGCGCTCGGCCCGAACACCGGCACCCCGGCTTCGCGCAACGAATCGGCAAGACCATCGACCAGTGGCCCTTCGGGCCCAATCACGACCAGGCCGATATTCTGCGCTGCACAAAAACTTGCAACCGCGATATGATCGGCGATGTTGAGATCGACCACCTCGGCGTCCTCGCCTATCCCGGGGTTGCCCGGCGTGGCATAGAGTGTATCGCAAAGCGGCGATTGCGCGAGTTTCCATGCTAGCGCATGCTCGCGCCCACCACTGCCGATCAAAAGGATATTCATGGCCGAAGATCTGCCCCCGCTGGATGAGATGCGCCTCCTAGCCGAGGAACGGCAGGGCGACAATTCAGGCGTGCTGTCGGTCAGCGAAATTTCGGCTGCGCTCAAACGACATGTCGAGCAGGGGTTCAGCCATGTGCGCATTCGGGGCGAAATTTCGGGATTCAAACGCGCAGCATCGGGCCATCTCTACCTCTCTCTCAAGGACGAAAACGCCCGCATCGATGGTGTCATGTGGAAGGGCGGCGCAGGCAGGCTGGCATTCGTTCCGCAAGATGGTGTCGAAGTCATCGCAACAGGCAAGCTCACAACATATCCCGGCCGATCCAACTACCAGATCGTGATCGAGACAATGGAAGTGGCTGGCGAAGGCGCGCTGCTCGCGATGCTCGAAAAACTGAAAGCCAAGCTTGGCGCGGAAGGCCTCTTCGATCCAGCGAAAAAACGCCCACTGCCTTTTCTCCCGCGCACGATCGGTGTCATTACGTCGCCGACCGGTGCGGTGATCCGTGATATACTCCACCGGCTCGCCGATCGCTGCCCAACGCGCGTGATTGTCTGGCCTGTGCTCGTACAAGGACACTGCTCTGCAGAACAGGTCGCTGCTGCAGTGTCCGGCTTTTCCGAGATGCAAGGCGCTGAACGTCCCGATTTGGTAATTGTTGCGCGCGGTG
>JANNLW010000048.1:0-1893 GCA_031397145.1 Sphingomonadales bacterium
TCCTCGAACTCGGCATACCAGCCTGTATTGATTGGGCGCGGCGCAAATCCGGGTGGCGTGTGAAGGAAGCAAACGCCTTCCCCGGCCATTGCGTATTTATATCCACCGCCAAGATAGAAGATTTTTGATGACGGCGCGGACAGATCGGTCGGTACAGCCATGAAGCCGTGATATCCGTCGATGACGATCCAGGGGCCGTCCGGCCGGGCCAGTGCCGCAAGGCCATCGATGCAGTCAAGGATCGCGCCGCTATTGAACAGGACCTGGCTTGCAAAAACCAGATCGTGTTCGCCTCGTTGTGCGGTTGCCAGCAAATCTGCGGGTGCCGCCATTTCCAGCACCACATCTCCGCTTTCGACCCACCGCGCCATTTGCCTTCTAAAGCTGTGGAATTCGCCATCCGTTGAAAGAACCCGAACCGGACGCCGGGGCAACGCGGAAACAATCCGTAAAATGAAATCATGCGTGTTCGAGGAAAAGGCAATCGTGGCGGGGTCCGGCAGGTTCAACTCACGTGCGATATGCCCCTGCACTTCCTGCCAGACAGGTCCCATCACCTTGTTCCATTTGTGATCGGCCAGAGACGCTGCGTCCTGCCAGGCCTGAACCTGGCCTTCGAAACTCACGTCAGGCCACAGGTGGTGGCTGTGCGCGGCAAAATGCAACCGGTCAGGATCGGCTGCAAGCGCTCTCGAAAACAGCCGTTTCCAACTCATAGCTGGGTGCGCAGCGACCAGAGTTCGGGAAATGCGCGCTTGGCCACCGTCGACTGGAGATAGGACACACCGGCCGTCCCGCCAGTCCCGCGTTTGCCCCCAATGATGCGTTCGACTGTCAGCACATGTTTGTGGCGCCATGTTGCCATCGCATCGTCAAGGTCGACGAGTTTTTCGGCAAGCTGATAGAGCTCCCAATAGCGCTCCGGCTCCCGATAAACCGCCAGGAATGCGGCCTCGACTTCGGTGCTGGGCGCGCGAGACATGCTCCAATCGCGATCCAGTTGGGCTGCCGGAATGGAAAAGCCTGCGCGCGCAAGGGCGTGTATTGCAACGTCCCAAAGGCTCGGCTCTTCAAGTGCGGCGCGCATCGCAGCCTGGGCCTCCGGGCGATCATCCTGGTAGTCCAGAAACGTCGCGTCCTTCAGTCCGAGCAGATATTCGACAGTTCTAAACTGGTCAGATTGAAACCCAGAGCTTGGCCCCAGCACATGGCGAAAGCGGGTATAGTCGCTTGGTGTCATCGTGGAGAGCACGTCCCAGCTTAGCGTCATGACCGCCTGGATTCTGCTGACCCTCGCCAATGCCTTGTAGGCGGGCACCAACCCGTCGCTGGCGATCTGGCTTTTGGCAAGGTGCAGCTCGCGAATAATCTGCTTCAGCCACAATTCCTTGGTCTGGTGGATGATGATGAACAGCATCTCGTCATCGAGGGTCGATTGGGGCTGTTGGCAGGCAAGCAGCGTATCAAGCGCGAGATACCGCGCATAGGTCATTTGGGTCATAGTAACTTGTAGCTTGGATTTGTGCCAATATGAAGCACGGGCATGAATCATGGTAAATCAGGCGTTACTGCCCCTTGAGTGCAGTGCAGCATTGCGGTAATTCAGAGTTCGACAACAATTGGCTTTGCTCCGTGTTTTGGAACGTCGCCACTTTGTTGGCCTGTAACAGGAGTAGTGTAGATGAAGTTTAAATCAGTCATATTTGCCGCACTGGCCGTTGCGACCGCTGCAACAACCCCCGCAGCTGCTGCCGTTACGCTCGGTTTTGTTCCCGGCGGCGCTGTATATTCCGGACCAGCGCCAACCTACAATTTTGATACGCCTACGCCGTTGACTGGCGGGCTGATCACAACAGGTTCGGTTGGTGGCGTTCGCGCGCAGCCCCTTGGAAG
>JANNLW010000062.1:0-1254 GCA_031397145.1 Sphingomonadales bacterium
ACACCTCGGGATGGCCAAAAAACCAGAACAGATGCTGGTAGAGTACCGGATCCCCACCGCCTGCCGCATCAAAGAACGTGGTTCCAAAATTGCGATCAGTCAGCAGCATCGTGATGGCAGCGGCCAGCACTGGAAGCGCAAGCAGAAGCAGGAAAGCAGTCACGAGGATCGACCACACGAACAGCGGCATCTTGTGAAGCGTCATGCCTGGCGCGCGCATATTGAAGATTGTTGTGATAAAATTAATTGCGCCAAGGATCGAAGACGCACCAGCAAGATGGAGCGAGAAAATTGCCATGTCGACCGCCGGACCGGGCGATCCGCTGGTTGAAAGGGGCGCATAGACAGTCCAGCCAGTGGCCGCACCCGGCCCGCTGCCACCAGAGACAAAGGCAGATCCCAAAAGGAGTATGAAAGACGGAACGAGCAGCCAGAAGCTGACATTGTTCATGCGTGGAAAGGCCATGTCCGGCGCGCCGATCATGATTGGTACGAACCAGTTTCCAAAGCCGCCGATCATGGCCGGCATGACCATGAAGAATACCATGATCAGGCCGTGAGCGGTGATCAGCGCATTCCACATGTGAAACGGGCTATCGCCGCCCATCATGCCTGCGAATCCCTCAAGGTACTGGATTCCGGGTTGGGCCAGTTCCGCGCGCATGACGCCCGAGATTGCACCCCCGATTATGCCCGCCGTAATGGCAAAAATCAGATAGAGTGTGCCGATGTCCTTGTGGTTGGTCGACATGAACCAACGGACAAAGAATGACGGCTTGTGATCAGCATCATGATGATCATCAGCGTGAGTGCCTTCAAAGGCATGTGCAGTGGCGACAGCTTCAGTCATTTGTCAGGCCCTCAATTCTTGACCGCAACGGGTGCGGGGATCGGTGCAGCCACTGGAGCGACAGTAGCCGAAGCGGCAGGGGCTGCCGCTGCGTCGCCAGGCATCTTCCCGCCCTTGGCGCGAACCCAGCTTGCGAAATCTTCCTTGCTCACTACTTCGACGCCGATTGGCATGAAGCCATGGCGGTCGCCGCACAGTTCAGAGCATTGGCCGTAGTAAACGCCCGTTTTTTCAACAGTGAAGGTTGTTTCATTGAGTCGGCCGGGAACCGAGTCCATCTTGATCCAGAAGGCCGGTACAGCCCAGCTATGGATCACGTCATTCCCGATGGTCACCAGCTTGATTGGCGTGTCGACAGGAAGAACGACGCGGTTGTCGACGGCCAAAAGTCGGGGTTCACCCTT
>JANNLW010000074.1:0-3406 GCA_031397145.1 Sphingomonadales bacterium
CCAATAGGCATCGCCGAGATGCTCACCCAGCGCAGCCTCGGTCGGGTCGGCGGCTACGGCCCGTTCGAGGAGGGGAATGGATTGTTCGGGTTGTCCCCTTAGATAAAAGGCCCAACCGAGTGAGTCGGTTATTGCGGCATCATCGGGACGGAGCGAACTTGCCTTGGCAATCAGTCGCGTCGCTTCGACCAGATCCTCGCCATGTTCGAGCATGGCATAACCAAGATGGTTGAGCGCGGCGGGTTGATCGGGGCCTGATGCCACGGCCCGTTCAAGGGCAGGCTTGGCCTTCATCCAATCGCCTGCCTGATCGAGAGCCCCGCCATAGAGCAGCCAGAGATTCCAGGGAGGCTCATCACCTGCCCGCTTGATTGCTTCATGATAGGCATTGGCAGCATCGTTGTATTGCTTGAGACGGGCATGGGCGTCGCCAAGCCGTGCATAATCGAACAGGCTTGCATCGGGCAGAGTGATTGCCGCCTGCGCTTCGGCAACAGCGTCGGTAAGGCGGTCGATCCGTTGCAGGGTGGCGATCCGGATCTCGCGTACGGTCGATTCAAATGGTGGCCCGATACTGTCGAGCACGGCCAAGGCTTCGCCGGCCCTTCCATTGTTGGCAAGCGTTTGCGCGAGTGTCAGTTTCATCGCATCATCGGCGGGTGCGGCGAAGCTGGCAATGCGCGCAAGCGTCAGCGAAGCCGGCGAGGCATTGTCGCGAACCAGATCGCTCGCAACCCGTGCGATAAGCTTGGCTGCGCCCGCGCTTGCTGAATCAATCGCGCCCGGAAGCGGCTTTCCGGCTTCGACGATGGAGCGGGCGTCACGGAGCGTAGGATCGGTGCCGCCAAGCAGTTCAAGCGCCTTTGGCCGTTCCTTGAGTGCGACCAACCGCGCTGCTGCAGCAAGTCTCAGCGGCAGGCCGCGGCCGTCAATCCTTGTCTGCGCCTTCGCAGCGACCAAACCTTCGTCCACACGCCTGAGCGCAAGAAGCAAAAGGACGCGTTGTTCGCGCATATAGGCGAATCCCAGCACATCGCTCGTTTGCCGATCCGATTCCGCTAGCGGATCACCGTCTCGTGCGCCAAGCGCCGCCCAGGCGCGTAAACCCGGGACAATGAAATCGAACCCTTCTGCTTCTGCGATCCGGTCAAGCCAAAGCCTGGCGCCGCGCCAATCGCCCTTTGCCATTGATTCTGTAAAGAGGAGGAGTCGGGCATCCTGAGGCAATCGCTGCAATGCTTCGAGCGCGCGCGCCGCCCGAATGGCAAGTGGCTTGTTACCGACCTCGACCGCTTCACGATAGGCGCGCAGCGCGATCCGTTCATTGTCCGGTGCGCCTGTCAACGCCTGCGCGTATATTTCGGCAGCCCTGGAATCGGTTTCGCCGGCATCGAGGATCCGGGCGGATACGTAGCGCGAAAGTGCCGACGGCTGAACCGTCCTTGCCGATGCGGGCGGTGCAAACGAAAGCACCGTCGCAACGGCGGCAACGCTACATATTCGGATAGTTCGGGCCACCGCCGCCCTCCGGGGTCACCCAATTGATGTTCTGGGTCGGATCCTTGATGTCGCAGGTCTTGCAATGAACGCAGTTCTGGGCGTTGATCTGAAGCTTGGGATTGCCTTCTTCGCGACCGACGATTTCATAAACGCCCGCCGGGCAGTAGCGTGTTTCGGGCGCATCATAGAGAGCAAGATTGACCGTAATCGGAACATCTTGATCTCGCAATTGCAGATGGACGGGCTGGTCTTCCTCATGATTGGTGTTGGACAGGAATACCGAGGACAGCCGGTCGAAGCTGATGACGCCATCCGGCTTGGGATAGGCGATAGGGGAATAAAGATCCTGGCGCTGCAGGGCGCTCGCATCGGTATGATGCTTCATCGCGATCGGCAGGCCGATCTTCAACGTGCGCATCCACATGTCGATGCCGGCAATGATCGTCCCATAATCGCCGCCGAATTTTGCAATCGCCGGTTCGGCATTCTGGACGAGCTTCAGTTCCATGGCGATCCAGCTTGCTTTGAGATTCGTCTGATAGTCCGAAAGCTCATCGCCGGAACGGCCCGATGCCAACGCGGCAACGATGCTCTCGGCGACAAGCATGCCAGACTTCATCGCGGTATGGCTGCCCTTGATGCGGGGTACGTTCACGAAACCGGCTGAACACCCGATCAGTGCGCCACCAGGGAATGCAAGCTTTGGAACAGACTGCCAGCCTCCCTCATTGATTGCGCGCGCACCATATGAGACGCGCTTGCCGCCTTCCAGAATGGCGCGGATCTCGGGATGCTGCTTCCAACGCTGGAATTCCTCGAACGGGAACAGGTGCGGATTGGAATAATCGAGCGCCACCACAAACCCGAGCGCGACCTGGTTGTTCGCTTGATGATAGAGGAACCCGCCACCCCAGGCATCGTCGAGCGGCCAGCCCTGGGTGTGGAGCACGCGGCCCGGCACATGCTTGTCCGGATCGATGTCCCAAAGCTCCTTCATGCCAAGGCCATAGACCTGCGGCTGGCAATCGGCCTCAAGGTTGTATTTCGGTTTTAGCAGCTTGGTCAGATGCCCGCGTGCGCCTTCGGCGAAGAGCGTGTATTTGGCATGGAGCTCCATGCCGGGCTGATAGTCGGCCTTGTGGCTGCCGTCGCGGGCGACGCCCATGTCGCCGGTCGCAACGCCGCGCACCGCACCCTTGTCGTCATAGAGAATCTCGGCCGCCGGAAAGCCCGGAAAGATTTCCACACCCAGATTTTCCGCCTGCCCCGCCAGCCAGCGACAAAGATTTCCCAAGCTGCCGGTGTAACAGCCATGATTGCTCATGAGTGGCGGCATGAAGGCGTGGGGCAGCGGGTATTTCTTCTTTGCTGACAGCACCCAGTGCCAATTGTCCGTGACCGGCGTTTCGGCCATCGGGCAGCCCTGTTCACGCCAGTCCGGGATCAGCTCGTCAAGCGCTTTGGGGTCAACGACGGCGCCCGAAAGAATGTGTGCGCCAATTTCGGAGCCTTTTTCAAGGATGCAGACGGAAACATCCGGATTGAGCTGTTTGAGCCGAATGGATGCTGCAAGTCCTGCCGGACCGCCACCTACGATGACGACATCATACTCCATCGATTCACGTTCACTCATCGATCGTTCCCCAATCTTTCACTTTTGCTCATGGCCTTCACTCACCGCACGCTCATACCGTCTGGCCAGATAGCGTACGCGCTGCCGTTGACCAAGGCGCTCCAGAGCCCTTTATCTCTTGCTATGGCAGATATCGCAACGGTGATTCCGGCATCCGGCGCAGCAAGCCTCCTGTCGTGGTGGCAGGAAATGGGCGTCGATACGTTGATTGACGAACGTCCGATTCCCTGGCTCGATCGTGGGCGGGCAAAAACACCAGTCGCGGTTGTCCCG
>JANNLW010000075.1:0-9530 GCA_031397145.1 Sphingomonadales bacterium
AAGAATAATCGTGCCAAGCGTGGTGGTGAGTGCAACACGCACAAGGCCCTGTGGATCGGCTTGAATGAGCGCCATCGCGTTGCCGGGGTTGGTCGCTGGAGTACCCATTGCAGCGGTCGAAGCCGCTCCTAGTCCCGTAGCGGCGGCAACAAGGATCAGATGACGGACAATTGCGGCCCGGAACGATGATTGGCGGAGAAGGATGGCCATGCGGAACCTCGGGTGAAGGATAATTTCGCGACCATAGAACAGCGGTACTTTGGAGGCCAACCCAAAAAGCCGGATCGCCGGCGACGCGGTCAGATACTTTGATTTCGCCCGGCACGAACCATCTGAACCCCGACTGCGACCGTCCAAATCGACTGGAACAGGACGAGCAGCCGGAAGCCGTGAACGTCGAGAATCATCGATCCGGCGATGATCATCGCCGATGTGGCCATTCCTATGACAATGCCTGCCAGGCCGATTAATCGCCATGCAGAGCGAAGCCTCATGAGATCTGCCGACCACAAGAGTATCGCCAAGGACGAAGCAACCGCACCAACGATGGCCCAAATTCCGGAGAGGCTGCCCAAAACGTTCAAGGAGGCAGCCACCGAATTAAACTGGTCAGGCCGGATTGTCGCATAGCGTTCGGCAAACATCCCGAAGGCAAAACCGTTGATGGTCGCTGCACCCAACATCGCAAACGCCCCAACACCATAGGCAATCATCGCAAGCGAAACCAGCGGCTTGTCGAACCCGATGGATCGGGAAAAGCTCATAAATCCGGACACAAGGACAAGGTAAAGGGCCATCAGGATTCCGTGAACCCATCCGTTGAACACGGCCCCGGCCGCCATTTGTTTCAGCACGTCTGCCACCTGGTGTGCGGTTATATGCGGATGGATCATTGCAAAGCCGATTGTAAGGATAGCGCCGACAATCAGGATCCAGCCGTACAGGGAAAGGTGAATATCGGACGTCCCTCCAAACCCCTTTCCGTCTTCCTTGCCTGTCATCTCAATCTCCCCATCTATTGCATTCGGTCTCCTTTATCGGGACAGTGGACTGCGTTGCTGGAAAAGGCGCCCCAATTGTCCAATACCGCACATACGATCCCGATTGTCCGGAAACGACTGGCTGTCGGTGTCAATAAATCCGACCGGAGGGTTGAGCGGACGCTGTCTGCGCTCTTGCAAGCGTTCATTGGGCTTGTCGTCGAAGGGAATTACAGGGCCATCACGATTGGTCAAATTGCGGACCGCGCAAATGTTGGTCGATCAACCTTTTATGAGCATTTCCAGACCAAGGACGAAATATTGCTGGCAAGCATGGGATGGATGTTTTCGATTCTCGCCGACACCACGGACCCTGACGTGCCCCCTGGAGAACTGGACAATCTTGTCAGCCACTTCTGGACGAACCGCCAGCTTGCCAACATTATCCTCGCGCCACCGGTCGAAGGAAAGCTGCGTCGTGCGCTGGCGAGCCGGATCGAGGAATGTCTTGGTATCAAGTCGCGGAGTCGAAGCGATCCGACGTCGATCAAGATCGCGGCGGTGCGGATCGCTGCAGGGCAACTTGGTCTTCTGGCGGCATGGACCAAAGGAGAGGTTTCCGCCAACACGGCGAGTATTGGTGAGGCTATCCGGCATCTCTCTCGCAACTAGCCAGAGCGCGCTTGCTATTACTTAAGATGTGATGTTCCCTGCGCCCGATCAGGCTGATCTGGTTCACCTGATTCGTTCTGGCTGACCGCGCGTAGCGTGGTCAAGGAACGGCCACAGGTACAATGTGAGGGGAATCAATATGAGAGCAGGAATATTGGCCATTGGCGTTGCCGTCGCGCTTTCCGCACCGGCATCCGCCCAGCTCAAACCATATCAAGACTATACAGTGAGCGACAGCGTGTCGAATGTATCGACCATCAAGGTAAAGGAGAACATGGTTGAGGATTACCTGCAGGGGATTCGGAACACATGGGTCGCCAGCAACGCGGTTGCAAAACAGCTAGGGCAAATGGCGGACTACAAAGTTTATGTCAGTGATCTGCCAAACAGCGGCGAGTTTAACGTAATCTTGGTCGCCACATTCGCAAACACGAGTGATCTTGCGCCGAACAAGGCGCGTTACGACGCCTTTATGCGCGCATGGGGCACGCAGAACGAAGCTGCATCCCGCACGACCACAACGACCGTTTACCCGAACATCCGCGATATCACGGGTGAATATCTGATGCGCGAGGTGACGTTTTTGCCTGTCAAGAAATAGTCGATTTTGGGCAGAGACGATGTCTCTGCCCCAACCCCGGCAACACTA
Organism: Sphingomonadales bacterium; assembly: GCA_031397145.1. Taxonomy (GTDB): domain Bacteria; phylum Pseudomonadota; class Alphaproteobacteria; order Sphingomonadales; family Sphingomonadaceae; genus Aquisediminimonas. The sequence continues at coordinate 2,302 of JANNLW010000075.1, forward strand.
GGTTACAATGCCAGTAACGGATCTTAGAACGATGAAAGCCGATATCACTCAAAGGCTTTCCCATCTCTACACGCAGCATCACCGGGGCACGTCAGTGTCCACCAGATCGCGTTGCATGTAGACCGTATCCAGCCAACGCCCGAACTTGTGGCCGACCGCTTTCATCCGTCCGGCATGGACGAAGCCCAAACCGGCGTGGAGGGCAATGGATGGCGGTTCACCCCCGCCGATTACGGCGATCATCTGGCGAAAGCCGGCCGCCTTCGCCTCCGCTACCAATCGTGCCAGCAGCATGGATCCAATCCCGCGCCCGATGCAATCCGCACGAATATAGATCGAGTTCTCGCAAGTTGCGGCATAGGCCGGACGGTCCCGAAACTGGGTTGCGTAGGCGTAACCGAGCACGTCGCCATCCGCTTCAGCCACGATGAACGGCCAGTCTCTTGAAGAGATTTCCATGATCCGCTCCGCGGTTTCACGCTCGGTACGCGGTTCGGTGTCAAAGCTCGCAGTGCCGTGCAGGACATGATGGGCATAGATGGCCGCGATCGCTTGCGCGTCTTCGACCCCTGCAGGCCTGATGCTGGGCGTGCCCGGCGTCACTTCTCCGCGTCCTCGGGGGCATCAATCTCGGACTCGCGATAGTCGAGCATGGCGGTGCCGTTGGCGCTGATGGTTGCGATCCAGACCAGCTTGCCGCGGCGTTTCAGCATCTTGCCGCTGAAATGCCCAAAATTCGTGTTTTCGTTGTTCTGGAACTCCGCTTCGAACTGGATCGGGAAGGGATTGGCATTGCGGACCGTCAGGCGGTCCTCCTCCCATTTCTCTCCAGCCCTGATCTCTTCATCCTCAACCGTGACATTGCTTGCCTGCCCGAAGACAAGATCAACATCCTCGTTCAAGGTCTTGTCCTCAATCCTTGCCTCACCGACCAGCATCTGCCGTCCCGCCGCGTGCTGGAACAGGGCAACCTGACCCGCCGGCAGAGGTTCGCCGACACCATTTTCGATCGTGTTACGGAAGCGGAAGAGTATTTCGACATTCCCCGGATCACCATATTGCATTGACACCCGGTTGAGCATCTTGCCCGTCACCTTCGGCTTGGAGAGAAACGCAACCTGCTTCTGGCTGCGCGCGGCGACGGTGACGGGAAAGGGAATGCTGTAAAGTTTCAAATCGCCGAGATCTTCGCGAACGGCGATGCGGTTGCTGGTCGAAAAGATGATGTCGCCCCTCGCAGCATCGGCGCTGCGATATTCCATCTCCATCATGACTGGCGCCATACTACCCAAAAATGCGGCGGGCGGGGGTGGCGCAGGCTGGTCTGTAGACGTGGTGGCCATTGGCCAGCAGCCATAGCTCCGGTTCAAATAGGGTGAATCGCCGCTCTCTTCATCCTGACTCCCCTCGACGCGATTGACCCGGCCCGCGACGGCCGCGGCCTGCGCATTGACAAAGCTCGTATCATCACCACTGGCCATGGTCAGCCATGCGAAAAGGTTGAGTTCGGTCGCATCCGGCGAAAGCTGCCCGATATAGTTGGCATTCCAGTCGAAATTGCGCGCCAGATAGGCGAGCGTGATCGTCCGCCGCCCGCCCTCCTGTGGCTTGGTCGTCATCGACAGGACAGGTGTGGCTGAGAGTGTGCGCGGCACGCCGCCGAACAACAGCGTCTGGTTTAGGCCCGAACAATACATCGCCTCGAACCCGCGTACCGTCTGGACGATCACCCGGTCGGGCGCGGACCGGATCGTTGCTGGTTCCTCAGTGATCTTGCCCGTGGCCGGATCGGTGCGCTTCAGGATGACGCGCTGGCCGGTAAAGGCATCGAGCAATCCGCGCTGTGACAGCAGCGCCGCATCGCGGTTCTTCTCCGAGACCGGCGCGCCGAGAATGATCGCCGATTGCGGGATGATCCCGCTAGCCACGCCTTCGAAGCGGATCGTGACGATGCCCGGCGGAATGTCAACCGTCCGGGTTTCAGTGATCAGCGCGAAAGAATCTAGATTGTCGAGATTCATTGCGTCGGAGCCGGTGCGGTTAGGGTCGCGATAGATTGTGACGCCCACCTTGTCGGCCGCAGTCGATACAACAACCGAATCGTCAGCCCACACGGTCGCCGGTGCCAGCATCAAATACGCAATCAGGATATGGCGCACGGTGCGCAACATCGGCCGACTCAATATGGCGTGAGGAAGGTCGCGGTCAGATCAACCGAACCGTTGGCCGGGACAGTGACTTCCCAGATTCGCTCGTCATCGTTCAGCTGCTTGCCTTTGATGCTTTCCGCAGGGACGCGGACATCGTGCCACCACCACCATCGTCCCAAGCCGCCCTGGATGACGTCGACTGTCACCGGCACGGGTTTCGCATTGGTTACCGTGTAGCGCATTTCACTGCGGAAATAGGTTTTCTGAACCTCATAGGTTTCCGTCCACACCGTTCCATCGGAGCGCGTGATCCGCCAACGCCCGGCGGCCTGCCACTCTCCAAGGCTTATCTCGCTTCGCTTAACCAGCACCGGCTGCACTTTCACGTCGAATGCATCACCCGTCTTGAGCGCAAGCGACGAACCGCCCGGTGTATGCGGGATGCCGCTTTCACCGATGAACTGCGCCTGCCCTCGGGAGTCTTTCATATAAACGCGAACAATCCCGGCGGGCAGCGCATCGCCGACTCCGCCTGCCTTCGCGTTTGAAAATTTGAGGATTGAAGACGCGCTCAACGCTTCGCCGGCCGTCGAAAGCCAGTCATTGCGGAATTCATACCCTTTGCGCGCTGGAGCCCCTGATGCGTCGAGGAAGCTGACCTGCTTTGTCTGGGCGTTGGAAATCGTTGTGCGACCGTCGATCGGATAGACATAAAAGTCGCCAAGCTGCTCCCGGCTTCCGGATTCGGTGCCCGCGCGATTGCCTTGGGGGCGTTGCTGTTGTCCGGAATAGTAACGCGGCGATTGCTGCACCGACGCGACATTGCCCGCCACGAGCAAAGCCTTGGTGTTGGCAAAGGTCGTGCCGGTCGAGTTGTTGAGAGTGATCCAGCCCTGCACATCGATCTTGCCCGCCTTGTCGTCGAACAGCGCGACATAGTCGGCCTTCCAGCCCATGCCGGTCGTCAGGTAGCTGAGCGTCATCGACCGCGTTCCGCTGCGCGTCGCATCTACGGTTACGCTTAGAGTGGGCCGGGCACGCAAATTTGGAGGGATGGAATCGAAGATCACCCGGACCGGCAGGCCATCGTCGCGCAGTACTTCGATTCGCTCGCCAATCTGGAGAACCACTCCGCCATTGACCGCCAGAACCTTGGCGCGCTCTCGGGTTTCCGCGCCTGTGGCAGGGTTGGTGCGCAGCAAGGTTACCGTCTGGCCCACCGCCTTCTGCATCAATGCACCTGGCGAGAGCAGGTCATAGTCGAAATTCTGTTCGACAATCCCAAAGCCGTCCCCCGAAAGAGTGACCGTTTCCGGACGGATCGAGGCAGAAACGTCGGGAAACTCCTGCCGCGAAACGCCTATGGGCAGGCTGACCTGACGCGTATCCTGCACCAGTGCAAGATTGTCATTGTAGATTGTCACCGCCACGTCGCCCTGTGCGGATTGAGCAAGCGCCGAGGCTGGAATCAAGGCAAGGCCAACAAGAAGTCCGTAACGCAACATCGTCCATCTCCCACTCTAGTCTGTCAAAACATGGCCAATTTAGCGTGCCAATGCCAGCGGAAACCGTCTAGGAGGCGGGCATGAGAATCGACCTTATCCCTGCTGGCGACAATCCGCCCGACAGCATCAATGTCATGATTGAAGTGCCCATCGGCGGCGAACCGGTGAAGTACGAACTCGACAAGGCGTCGGGCGCCTTGTTCGTCGACCGCATCCTCCACACCTCGATGCGCTATCCCGCCAATTACGGATTCGTGCCGCACACGCTGGGCGAAGATGGCGATCCGCTCGATGCGCTCGTCATTGCGCGCTCGTCGATCATTCCGGGTGCAGTGATCCGCGTGCGGCCGGTCGGTGTGCTGCTGATGGAAGATGACAAGGGAGGCGATGAAAAGCTCATCACCGTGCCTGTCGATACAACCTTTCCCTATTACTCGGAAATTGGCGGACACGACGACCTGCCGCCTATCGTGACGCAGCAGATCGAGCATTTCTTCCAGCACTACAAGGATCTCGAACCGGGAAAATGGGCCAAACTTAAAGGCTGGGGCGATGCCGATACGGCGAAGCGCATCATCGTCGAGTGCATCGAAAGGGCGAAGAAGGAGGGCGTATGACGATCTGGAGATGGGCAGCGCTTGTGGGCTTCGTGGCCTTGGCAATCAGCGTCGGCTTTGGCCGGATTCACGGGATCGATGCGTGCGGCTTGCCCGGAGATGCGATTCTCAATTTCGAATTCGTGACGTCCCCGTCCGAGGTTGCCGCCCTGTTTCCTGACAATTGCCGCGTCGAACATGTCGCGGCGCAGTACCGAGGACTTTGGCTCGATTCGCTCGGCTTTATCCCTTCCTATACGGCTTTCCTCATTCTCTCGCTTGTCGGCCTGCGAACCGAAGACTCCCGTCTTGCCCAACGGATGACCGGAACGGGAATCGTATTGACCCTGATTGCCGCGCTTTGCGACCAGTTCGAGGGTATCCAGCTCTTTCGTATCCTTGGAGATCTGCCCGGCACGCAATCAACCATCAACATGCTGATGCCTGCGGTTCGAATAAAATTCGGGCTCCTTGCGCTGGTCATCATGCTGATCGGCTGGCTTCACTTGCAAAGGCCGGGTTGGCGCAAGGCCGTGGGAGCGATTATCGTGATTGGGGGACTCTGGTCTCTGGCTGGTCTTTTCTTCGAGCGTGACTGGCTCTTGCAGGGCAGCGCTGTGGCGTGGCTGATGCTGCTCATCACAAACATCATCCTTGCCGCAAGGAAAGCCGCATGAGTGATCTTGCGGGCCAGACCTTCGTCCTTGTCCACGGCGCATGGCACGGCGGCTGGTGTTGGCGCGATGTGGCGGCGGCACTTCGCGGCCGTGGTGCAATGGTGTTCACGCCAACGCTCACCGGCCTGGGCGAACGAAAACATTTGCGCATGGCTTATGCCGGGCTCGATACGTTCATCAACGACGTGACGGCAGTGATCGAAACCGAGGAATTGCAGGACGTCACGCTGGTCGGGCACAGTTTTGGTGGCATGGTCATCACAGGCGTTGCGGACCGGATGCCTGAAAGAATAAAGCAGCTGGTCTACCTCGATGCAATTGTGCCCAATGACGGGGAGTCGCTCGTAACAAGCGCACCGGGGAGCGATCCGGCAGGTCATGCCCGGTTGATCAAAGCCCTTGGTACGCAGGCGCCCGATGGTGAATGGATGACGTGCCCTTCTGCCGAGATTCTCGGGCTTCATTTGGCAACGCCTGACCTGCGGGATTGGGATTTGCGGAATACAACCGAACATCCTCTGTCGAGCTTCGTCGAAACCCTTTCGCTCAACCGCGGACGCCCCCAAATTCCATCGACCTATATCGTCTGCGATGATCCACCGATGCCCGGCACGGCATTTGTCGCGCATCATTCTGAAGTCATGGCTGGAGCTTATGGCCCCCGATGGACCGCGCGCCGCATCGCAACAGGGCATATGGCAATGGTCACGGCACCGTCCGAAACCGTCGCTTTGTTAGCCGAAGCTGCGCTCGTTTGAGACCAATGCCTTGTCGTCAAACAATTGCATTTCGTAACTGATCGAGGCTTCAACAAGCATTTCCCAAAGCGAGGAGACAAGCGGTTCCGGAATGCCGATAGCTATCGCGCGTCTCTTGGCATTGGCAATCACTTCGCCCTTGCGGACGTCATCGCGCACCATATCCCGGTCGGTCTTGATTCGGGCCGCCGCGGCCATAAATGCAAAGCGCCGGGACAGAAGAGCCAGCAGCCTTTCATCGACATCATCCACGCCGGCCCGCACTTCGGTCATGGTATTGCAATCATCGGGGTCTGTGATCATCGTCCTGCCAATTGCTTGAGTGCTGCGCCATCAAGGCGCTGCACCGTCCATTCGTCCATTGGCCTTGCCCCGATCGACCGATAAAAGGCAAGGGCGGGTTCGTTCCAATCGAGCACCGACCATTCCATCCGCGCACATCCGCGGTCAATTGCCAGCGTTGCAAGTTTAGCAAGAAGCGCCCTGCCAAGCCCGGACCCCCGCGCATCCGGTTCAACAAAAAGATCCTCAAGATAAAGCCCCGGCTTTCCTTCAAACGTGGAGAAATTATGGAAGAAGAGCGCAAAGCCGCGCGGCAACCCATCGATTTCGCCGATCAGAACTTCGGCCATCGGGTGCGCGCCAAACAGGTGTTCATCAAGCATCATGGCGTCCGCGCGGACTTCATGACGGAGTTTTTCATATTCGGACAGGGCGCAAATGAAGCCAAGAATTAGATTAACATCGTCGCGGACGGCAGGGCGAATGGATAGGGTCATGGGCGTACCGCCCTTGCCGAAATGCGCGGCCAGAGCAGGCCGATCGTCAGCCCCGACATCACCAGCGCCGCTGCGAGAATCTTCCAGTCCTGAAGGGGTTCGCCAAGAATCAGCGCCGATGCCCCCATTCCGAACACCGGGACCATCAGTGCGAGTGGTGAGACGGTTGCGGCAGGGTGCCGTGCCAACAGCCAGCCCCAAGCGGCATAGCCAAACATCGTGTTTCCGACCGACTGCCAAAGGACGGCGGCCCAAGTCAACGCATCGGCATCGCGAATACCCGCGACCATTGCCGGCCAGCCCTCGAACAGGAAAGACAGAAGGAACAGCGGCGGCACGGCGAACAGGCTTGCCCAGACGACGTAGGACAGCATGTTGACCGGTCCCGCTGAACGCGAAACGATATTGCCTCCAGCCCACCCGAGGGCGGCACCGATGACGAGCGCCAGCCCAAGCAGGGTAGCACTGCCCTGAGCATGCGTTGCGATGATCCCGAGACCACAGACAGCGAGCAGCAGCGCAACGATCTGGTAGCGATGAACATGTTCGCCTGTCAGTCGCATGGACAGGCCAATGGTGAAAAACACCTGCACCTGAACGACAAGCGAAGCCAGACCGGGGGTAATATCATGCCGCATTGCGATGAACAGCAACCCGAACTGGCCAACCCCTATCAGCAGGCCATAGGCGGCGAGATTTCCTATCGAGAAGGCAGGACGCTTGAGTAAGAACGCAAGCGGGAAGAACGCGAAGGAATAACGAAG
>JANNLW010000115.1:0-7529 GCA_031397145.1 Sphingomonadales bacterium
GACAGACATGAATCAACCGTATTTGGTAGTGCTACCGCCCGGAATTCGCTTTGATCGTATCCTCAATCCATCGCGAATACGCTGATACCCGTGTGTAAACCCCGGGTTCGCCATTTCCGGAACAATTGGCTGATGTATTAATTCCCCAACTCACGATGCCAACGATAACCGGTTTTTCGGACGGGGTTCTTTTATTGGTAAGTACGAGCGGGCTACCGCTATCCCCTGAACACATTTTCTGCCCTTTGCCGCTCGCGCAGATAACGCCCGCCGTGACGTTGTTTGCTGCATTCGCGCCTACTCCCTTTTTGCATTCGTCCAATGTCAAGGTGTTCAGGTTGAGCACATGGAGCTTTGCCGTCGCAGACACAGAGCCCGCCAGATAGATTTTTCCCCAACCGGTTGACTGTACTGATGTTGGATCAGGTATCTCCGGCCCTTTGTGCGGCCGGATCGTATTTATCTCTTTCGGATTACGACGCCTTCCATCACTTACAAGTTGGATCAGTGCGATATCATTGGCAGTGCCACCTCGATAATATATGTGGGGGATCACCTTCTTGATCGTATAAATCATTTCTTCATCTTGGACGATATTTTCGGCTCCAAGCCTTACCGACATGCCTTTTGCTATATCAACCGGGTCCCAAAATTTGCCGTAAGTATTGGGATCGCGTTTGTCTTTGTACATCTGTTTCACGCAATGGCCGGCTGTTACGATCCAATCCTGAGCAATCAATGCTCCACCACAGGCATGTCTTGCCAGACGAGCCTCGCCTGCTGGCAGGTTTTGAAATCGCTTGGGGCTGTTCCAGTACAATTCGGCCATATAGGGCATTTCGTTTTCGTCGGGCACAAAACCGCCCGCACTATAAAGGGTCGGAACTCCATTATTCGATGGCTTGATAGGCTGCAGTTTCATTGTCGGAAGTTGCCCCGTTCCCCAACCATCATTATTCCCCGTACCCGCTGGCGAGGTCGCCGAATCCTCTGGGCCATCAACGAATACCCATTCCATGCCCAGCGGATTGTCCTTGAGCGTTCCGGAGACTGAATCGTCCGAGGGATCGCCATCGTCTGCAAAATCATCGGAATCAACTTCTGCGAAAACTGGGGAATCGTCATTGGCCTCGTCAAGGTTTTCCTGCCCGTTCGATGGGAGACCGTCTGGGGGTTCGGTTTGGTCAACTGTCTGTTCAACCCCCTCCACTGAAACTTCAGCATCGTCGTTTTGCGTCACTTCGTCCTGAGGATCGTCACCCTCAAGCTGTGCCGAACTACTGCTCGCAGCCATCGCCAAGGCCAGACCAATCAGCCCAAGCATTCCAATCTTTCGCGCGCTACCCTGCAGACGTGAGTTCACCGGCCTTGTCCTCCACGGTCATCTGTCGGAATTTGGCGCGTGAAGAACCCGCGTGTCAACCACTCAAAACACAGGGACGAACGGCCTATCCCTTTCGCCGCTCGACGAGGAACATTGTCGACAGAAGTGCGCACGCGATCGGGTTCACGGCAGTTAGCAACGCACCCTCAAAACTGAACCAGATGACCAGCATGAAGGCGATCCGGAGGCTGGGAGCGCGATTGAACATTGTATAAAGGAAAAAGGCGTAGAACAGGATGCCGGGGATAATCCCATATTCGAGGATCGCCTTGGTGATCGGCCACCACTGAAAGTTCAGGGCCTTTTCAATCTGACCCGCTCCAATTCCTCGGTAAAGCGATTGCGGATCGCTTGCGAAGGCAGCCAGCCGATTGAACGGTTCCACGAACCGCATGTTCGCACTCGCTCCGGACCGGTCGAATTCGGTGAACCGGTGAGACACGAGATCGACCCACCCCAGCCACCAGGCTAGCCAGCCGACCAATGCAAAAACGATGATCGAAAGCATCATGTTGCGGATCGAGACTCTCCCTACGAGCACAGGTATCGTCAGCAGCAGGAGCAGGAGGCCAGTTCCGGCAAATGTAGCGAAGACGGCGCCGGTCAACGCCGCAACTCTCCACCAGCGCTTGAACAGGACAATTTCGATCCCGAGCGCCAACGCAATAAACTGCGAAAGGAATGACACTTCGAGGAAAAATACGCCGTTTGGCTTCATATAGTTCATGCCCCAAACGATCGGCTGAACATAATTGAAGAACGGGATCAGCAGATTTTTGGGAAGGATCTCGTCGAGATTGGGCCAGTATTGCCAACCGATGGTCAGCTGAATCGCATGCTGGGCCAGAACGATTCCAACAACCCACAGCATGAGGTTGCAAAAGAACCCCATGCAGCGCCTGTAGGTGGCATCGGACACGCGGAATGCGATTGTCATCGGCAGATAGAGGATTGCGTAGAGCGCAAAGCTCTTGAAAGAATAATTGATCGCAAAAAAAGCGGTACTCAGCCCGGACACGATGACAAACACGAAGTAGAGCGCCAGTCGGCGAGTATCGAAAACTGGTCTGGCAAAAGCAAGGCCCGCGACCAGTGCACCAAGCGTCAGCGGCACAACAAGTGGAATGATGGCATCGGACGAAGAGCCGTATCCGATTTTCTGAAGGAAGGTGATGCTCACCGCAATGACCGCAAACACCCAAAAGACTGGCGCCGAACCTGCCACATCGGCCGTCGAAGCGGATCGACCGTATCTCTGGACAGGAAAGCCAAACCGATCGAGTTCAGGCGCATCACGCGCCGCCTTGATGTCGAATGGAAGCTTGGTCTGCATGCGCACTACTCCTTGGCGTTGTGTCGCAGGATCAATCGCGCCGGGGCACCGACAGCAACCGCGCCTGGCGGCACGTCTTTCAGCACGACACTGTTGGCGCCGATTTTTGCGCCATCACCGACACGGATTGCGCCAAGCACAGCCGCGCCTGCGCCAATTTCCACCCTGTTTCCGATCACCGGATAGACGTGATTATCGCCAGCACGACCCAGTGTTACCCGTTGCAGTATCGAGACATTCTCGCCGATCCACACACCCGCGCCGATGATGATTCCGTGGGGGTGAGGCATGTAAAGACCCGGCCCGATCCGGGCATGGGTATCCACTTCGGACGAAAACCAGACCCTCGTCCAGTACCACAGGATGCGGCGCAGGACGGGCCCGACAAAAGGAACAGACGAAACAGCGCGTTGCATCCGCAACCAGAAGATAAACTGGAAACCCGGCGTCAGAAAAATCAGGCGTAGCCAGAGCATCCATTGTGGCTTGCGCATGGTTCCCCATCGCTTGATAAACATCTCGGCGTCGCGGATCAGTATCGCGTTCAACCGGTAGCCCTTTCAAATTTGGCAGTTTCATGATGTTCAACATTGGTTTCAGACTGCGCCCCGCGAATGATCACGCGTGCCGGGGCTCCCACAGCGATCGCCCCGGCAGGCACATCCTTGAGGACAACGCTATTCGCCCCAACTTTCGCGCCGCTTCCCACATGAACAGCACCAAGGACAACCGCTCCGGCGCCGATTTCCACATCGTCCCCGATCGTCGGATCAAGATGTTCGTTGGCAACCCGACCGAGTGTGACATTTTGCAGGATCGAGACGTTCCTGCCGATGCATACACCGCCGCCGATCACGATACCGAGCGGGTGGGGCGTATAGAGGCCCGGGCCGATTTCGACCTGCGGATCGACGTCGCACGAAAACCAGATCGTCGTGCAATACCAGATCACCCGACGCAGAGCCGGGCCTAGCAAGGGAACCACAGCCAGAGAACGCTGGACCCGCAGCCAGAACACGAATTGAAACCCCGGCGTGAGAAAAAGCAGACGCCCCCAAAGCATCCATCGGGGTTTGCGCGAAGCCCCCCAACGCGACAGAAACATGTTTGCGTCCTGGACCAGCGCACTACGCATGAAAGGCTCCTGCAAGAATGGACCGTTGGCGCTCGGCCTGCCGAGGCGCGGTTCGTTTCAGATGGTCCGAAAGCCGCAGCGTCAAGGCAATCAAAGTCAGTGTGGGATTTGCAAAACTCGAGGTTGGAAAGACGGCAGAGCCCGCAACAAACAGTCCGGGAACCGAAAACACTTCGCCGTTCCGATCGCAAACACCCGAGCGCGGATCATCAGCCATCCGTGTCGTCCCGACATGGTGTCCTCCAATCGGGACAATGGTCTGTGAAAGCGACGATTCGTCGATGCCCGAGAGATCAAGCCGCACTGTATCGCTGGCATCGAATGCTCCGGCAACGACCCGAAGCCCATCGAGCATTCGCCTGTAATCAGCTTGCGTGGCTCGCCAATCGATGCGGACACGGCGCATCCCAAGTGCATCGCGCTCGGCGCCCAGCGAGACACGACTTTCGTAATTGGGCTCCTGTTCACCGTTCATGTCCGCCGAATAGACGCCTTCAGGATTGGACAGCACGACCGACGGAAGTTTGCGGTCGGCAAGGATCCGGCGACGGGTCCAATCATACGCAAAAGCGGCAAGCCGCGGAGATCCCAGCAACAGGTTGCGAATATGCGCCGCATGATAGTTGAGCGCAGACCCGCCTCGCCGGGCCCGCGCATGATGCTCAAGCGCAGTCATTTTTCGGGCATATTCCGGAACGATAAAGGCCTTTGCGAGATACATGGCCGAAAGCACCGGATCTCGGTGATCTGGATCAACGATGCCGGGGTGCGCAGGGCGGATAACCAATCCGGCGAGCTTGTGCCTGCGCTGCGCTTCCGGTGACAACCATATATAGCGGCGGCTGTATATGCCGTCCCGTGATTGCTCGTAATCCATCCTGATCTGGTCTCGGGGGCAAAGAAATTGCAACCGGCCCACCTCCCCCTCCAGATGGCATTGGTAGAACCGCCCAACCAGATCATGTTCATTGCCGAGACCCTGCGGGCGCGCATCGTTGCCCGCAAGCAGCAAGCGCGGCGTTTCGATCCCACCCGCTGCGAGGACAATCCGCGGTGCAGCGATCGTCGTTGTCCTGCCGTCAATATTGACGTGTACTCCGGCGGCTGTGCCATCGTCGCCAAGCAAAATCCGGGTAGTCGGCGCGTTGGTGAAAAGCCGAATATTCGAAGCGCTCGCAAGGCGTTCGCGGTATCGCTCTCCAAAATCGGTCGGTCGGCTAAATCGCTCGATCCGATCCAGAACCACGTCTTCGCTTGTCACTCCGGCAACCATTGTCGCCGGACCCTCGAGCGCGGCGTCAGCTCGGAATTCCGGCAACCCGGCTTCGACTATCTCCATGGCCCGCGGAATTTGGTCAGCCATCTCGTCATAGGCGATTGGCCACCGGGCGTATTTCATCCACGGACGGAGTTCGAGATCGATAGGGTCGAACGGGATACAACGCCCACCCCACAAAGTCGTCGATCCGCCGAATACACGGCGACGGTACATGTCCACCGGGCTGTGCGCTGCGGGTCTGACAGATTCGCCGCGATAGAAATCCTGGATCGTCGATGAATATTTGGGGCCGCCTGCTTCAACCACAACAACGTGCATCGATGTGTCGACAAGCGCGACTGCAAGGGCAATTCCGGCAGCACCGGCTCCAACGATGACGAGATCGGCTTCGATCCGGTCGGGAAGTCCTGCGGTGCGGGCGTCTGCGATCATCGCTTTTTGCCGTTCAGCCGGTAAGCGCGAATCCAATCGATCCGCATCGCAGCGGGGAAGTGCGTGCGAGCATCTGGTGGGCCAGGCCAATGGCCGCCGACCGCAAGATTCAACAACAAATAGGCGGGGCGATGAAAATCCTTGTTCGCGACTCGCCGCACTTCCAGATCGTCAAAATACCAGACGATGATGGCCTTCGTTACAAGTACGCCATAGGTATGAAACGCGCCGAGATCGGCGGCCGTTTCGAAAGCCTGCGCGTCCTTCACCTTTGCACCGGCGCGATCGGTAAATACGGTGTGGTAAAGGGTTCCGGGTTCACCAATCGACTCGAACACATCAATTTCCTGACCACCGGGATGAACCGGATTGCCGTTTTCGATCTTGGGATCAGGCAACAACCAGAACGCTGGCCACAGACCGCGGCCATGCGGTAGCGCGATGCGCGCCTCGAAATATCCTTCAGACTGGCTGAAAGATTTTTCGGTGGTGATCAATCCCGACAAATAGGGCAATCCATGGACGCGGGAACGCATGGCATCCGACGTTTTTCGAGCCACAATCGAAAGGAACCCATCCGTCCATTCGAACGGTGATGGCAGCGTGAACGGACTTGCGTAATATTGCAGCTCGCCATTTCCGGCGATGGTCCGGGATGTCCAGGCCAGTGGATGATCGGGTTCCTGCACACCAAAGAAGAAGTTGGTTTTCCAGCGACCCTCCGGCTCCTTCCCGGCATCTCGAAAACCTGGCGCGCGGTCGAATGTTTCTTCAAAGGCCAGGGATAGGCTGGACCGGTCAAGCGTTGGTTGCGGGCCGGCTTTTCCGCAGGCGGGCGCAGCCAGTGTCACAGCGAACGATAGCATCGCCGTGATGATATTGGGTGTGCGCCCTCCTACCGCCATGTCGATCCACCGCAGGCCCGGATGTAGCGCGTCGCCGCTTTGCCAATGGGCCGGCGGCGTGGTCGGTCAGACTTGCGCAACCACGCTGCAAACTGCCGAACTGCCCCTGAAACACTTGCCTCACCCCGCGCAAAATAAAGAAGATAGGGCGTGAAGGCGACCATGTTCAGCAACAGCCAGGGCTGTGGCATCCGGAGATAGCTGATGATGTATTTGTTCGCGAGTCGATCCGTCTGCACTTCGCGCTTGGGGCGCCTGCCTGCTGGATGTTCGAGCTCTTCCGAAACGATGCCCGGCTCATAACGGATCGTCCATCCGCCATCGATGATCCGGTAGGCCAGTTCGACCTCCTCAAGGCCATAGAAAAAATCAGGAAGAAACCCGCCGACTTCGCGCAACATCGATGTCCTGAAGCCCACACAGCCGCCAACGAAGCGGAACGTATGGAATGGCCGGGTCAGGTCGACCGATTTGTCTGTATGGGGAATCAGGTCAAGCCTGCGGCGTGTCTCGCCGCGCACATATTTTCGCGTCGTGACCGAACCAAGAATCTCTTCGGCATCGAATATTGCGGCAAACCGGTCAAGAAAGTCGGGCGTATCCACGAATACATCATCGTCGAGCAGGATAATAAATTCGCCGCGCGCAACATCGATACCAAGATTGCGCGCCGCAACACCCTTGTTGCGTCCATCCCACAGCACCTTGGCGGCATTGAATGGTGCGAGCTGTGCAGCGCGTCCAATCGCCTCGATATTATTGTCGACCAGAAGCAATTCATAGTCCGATCGACCCTGCAGATGCCCTGCAAGTCTCTCCAGCGTTTCGGCGAGGATCGCCTCACGCGCGTAGGTCAGGATAATGATCGAAAACCTTGGGTGCATGACACTATTTGCGATCATTTGGAGATCCCTTGAAAAACAACGCGACGTTCTGCGAGCCACAGCAGCAAGAGGTTGAGCATCTGGATTCCAGCGACTGCGATCGCCATTCCGGCAACGCCCCAGGATGAGGCGACAGCCAGGCTGACAATCGCGAATAGGGCTGTGATCGAACGTACA
>JANNLW010000149.1:0-1276 GCA_031397145.1 Sphingomonadales bacterium
TCAGCCGCTACTTCGTCGACGCGCGCGTTCTCTCGATCTTCGAGGGCGCGGAGGAGACGCTGGCGTTGAAGGTGGTCGCGCGGGGATTGCTCCAGCGGGCGCTTGAGGGGGCGTAGAGCGGCTAGCGGCGAAGTAGTCGCGCGCCGGTGCATCCATTCACCGCCTCCGGCGCATAGCTCACAAGAAGGCGGGATGGCGCGGAGCAGAACATCTTGACGTTTTGTATTTATGTAGTTACATAATAGATGCTGGTCGACTTCGATCCGGCGAAGCGTGATTGGACGCTTCGGGAGCGCGGGCTCGATTTCCTCGACGCAGGGCAGGTGTTCGGCGAAACCAACCTGACTGTCAGGGACACGCGCTACGACTATCCCGAAGAGCGATTCCAGACCTTTGGCCTGATCGGAGGTCGTCTGGCGATTGTGGTTTGGACGCCAATCTCCGGAGGTGTCCGCGTGATTTCAATGAGGAAGTGCAATGACCGCGAAAAAATTGCTTTTACCGCCCGAATGGGACGATGACGATGTTCCCGAATGGACGGAGGAAATGTTCGACGCCGCCGAAATCCGCATCGGCGGCAAGGTGGTCCGTCCCGCCACCGGCGTCCTGACGAAGGAAGGCGTCCGCCCTATCGGTCGCCCCCCGCTTGGCGAGGCACCCAAAAAGCAGGTGACGCTGCGCCTCGACGCGGATGTTGTCGAACGCTTCCGCGCAACCGGGAAGGGTTGGCAATCCCGGATCAACGAGACGCTGCGGAAGGCGTCCGGCTTTTGAGGAGCCATGGACCCTGAAACAAGTTCAGGGTGACGATTCACAATCCACAAAACTTGGTCTAAGCCCATCCCCGTGCGCAAGGACACCGATCACCTGAAGCCGCAGCAGCGGCGCCTGCTCGAACGCGGCGTTGAGATTATCCGCCAGCAATTTGCGGAAAGCATCAAGGGCAAGGCGTGGGAGCGGCAGAAACAGGGCCGCATCCTCAAGATCGTCCTTTACGGATCGATGGCCCGCGGCAAGGCCGTGCGGGACCTTTCGAGCGGCTATCGTTCGGACTTCGACCTGCTGATCGTCGTCAGCCACCCGGAGTTGGCCGAGGATCACTGGTGGTACGGCGCGGAGGACGGGCTGAACCTCGAGGAATCGCTTGGCGCGACCCGCTATCCCTACAACATCGTGGTGCATGACATTGCCGATGTGAACGACCAACTCCGGCGCGGGCGACCCTTCTTTGTCGACATCAACCGCGACGGGATCATCGTCTATGAGTTCGACACCA
>JANNLW010000151.1:0-1012 GCA_031397145.1 Sphingomonadales bacterium
AGTGGATCCCGGAGCCTATGGACGGATCGTTGTTGATGAAAATCACGCGATTCATAAAATGGTCGAATTCAAGGATGCCAGCCCGGCGGAACGCGCAGTCAACCTGTGCAATTCCGGCCTCATGGCCATTGCCGCGAAGGATCTGTTCGCCCTGCTGGCCAAGGTTGGCAATGCCAATGCGGCGGGCGAATATTACCTGCCCGACGTAGTGATGATCGCCCTGCAGCAGGGGCGGAAGAGCGCCGTGATCGAGACCGACGCCGAAGAAGTCACCGGCGTCAACAGTCGGGCCGAGCTGGCGGCGATGGAAGCCCAGTGGCAGACGCGCCGCCGCTGCCAGGCGATGGACGAAGGCGCAACCCTTATTGCTCCCGAAACGGTCTGGTTTGCGCATGACACGGTGATCGGGCGCGATGTCGTGATCGAGCCCAACGTCTTTTTTGCCCCGGGCGTAAAGATTGCCGATTCGGTCACCATCCATGGCTTCTCGCATATCGAGGGTACGACCATTGCGCGCGGTGTCGAAATTGGCCCGTTTGCGCGGCTGCGTCCCGGCACGGTGCTTGAGGAAAAGTCAAAGGTCGGAAACTTCGTCGAGATGAAAAAGGCCCGGCTCGGCAAGGGCGCCAAGGCCAATCACCTGACATATCTTGGCGATGCCGATGTCGGCGCCGGGGCGAACATCGGTGCGGGCACGATCACCTGCAATTATGACGGGTTCCTGAAGTATCGTACCGAAATCGGGGCTGGAGCCTTTATAGGCTCGAACTCCGCGCTGGTCGCGCCGGTCACGATTGGCGATGGTGCAATCGTTGCGGCAGGCTCGGTTGTCACGGCTGATGTTCATGCCGATGCGCTTGCCATCGCGCGCGGCTCACAAGAGGTCAAACCCAACTGGGCGCGACGTTTCCGCGAAGTCATGGCCGCAAAAAAGGCGCAGTCGAAGTAGGAGTTAGTTATATGATCTATTTAGAAACCTATCTGGCACATATATCTTGACAGCGTCGCGCTC
>JANNLW010000161.1:0-9498 GCA_031397145.1 Sphingomonadales bacterium
TGGTGCTGACGGACTCGGGCGGGGTTCAGGAAGAGGCACCAGCGCTCGGCAAACCCGTGCTTGTGATGCGCGAGACGACCGAGCGGCCGGAAGGGATCAGTGCGGGCACGGCCTTGCTTGTCGGAACCGATCGGCACCGCATTGCTACCGAAATATTTAGGCTTTTGGACGACAAGGCGGCCTATGCTGTCATGTCTCGCGCCCATAACCCCTATGGCGACGGCAAGGCGGCTGAACGGATTGCAAGGATAGTCGTTGATGCCGCTTGATTCCTCGACCAAGGTTTCCGTGATCGGCCTCGGTTACATTGGACTACCTACCGCCGCCCTTATTGCGCGATCGGGTGCTCAGGTTCTGGGGATCGACGTTTCCGAACATGTGGTGGACACGATCAACAATGGCAAAGTCCATATCGAGGAAGTTGATCTCGATGGGTTAGTACAGGCAGTTGTTTCGCGCGGGACGTTGAGAGCCTCGACTGTCCCCGAAGATGCAGATGTCTTCGTGATTGCGGTCCCGACGCCGGTTGGCCCCGAACATGCTCCTGATATCAGCCATGTCCTGCAGGCCGCGCGGACAATCGCGCCTGTCCTCATGACCGGAAATCTTGTCATCCTCGAATCGACGTCACCGGTCGGGACGACCGAGGCGATCTGCACGTTACTCGCCGAATTGCGACCGGACCTCGCTGTGCCAGGATGTACCGACACGACGCCGGACCTGTTCATTGCCTATTGTCCCGAGCGCGTCCTTCCCGGGCGCATCCTGTATGAACTGGTCAACAATGATCGTTGCATCGGCGGAGCCACGCCACGCTGTGCCCGCAAGGCGATGACCTTCTATCGCAATTTCGTCCGCGGCGAATGCGTGACGACGACATCCAAGGCGGCGGAAATGGTCAAGCTGGTTGAAAACAGCTTCCGGGACGTAAACATCGCCTTTGCAAATGAACTGTCGATGATTTCAGACCGGATGGGGATAGATGTTTGGGAAGTAATCCGCCTCGCCAACCGTCATCCGCGCGTCAATATACTCCAGCCCGGCCCCGGCGTGGGTGGGCATTGCATAGCGGTCGATCCCTGGTTCATCGTGCACGGTGACCCTGAAAAGGCGCGGCTGATCCGGACGGCGCGCGAAGTGAATCTGGACAAGACCGATCACGTGATTGCACGCGCAACGGCGATGATCGAAGCCATGCCTGGAGCTTCTGTCGCGTGCCTCGGCCTGGCTTTCAAGCCAAATATCGACGATTTTCGTGAGAGTCCGGCAGTGCAGGTCGCCACCAATCTTGCACATCGCTTCAAGGGCGCCATTCGCGTCGTTGAGCCCTATGCTCGCACGCTTCCCAAAGAATTTGATGGTTCGGGCGCGAGTCTGATCGAGCTGGATTCAGCGCTTGCGGATTGCGATATCCTGATCGTCCTTGTCGATCATGATGTGTTCAAGGCTGTCGCTAGAGAAGAGGCAGCTGATAAGATCGTTTATGACACGCGGGGGATCTGGTAGTTTCGCCCGATTTTCGTGGGCTGGCCATTGCCTTTCTCGCAACTCTGCACAACACTCCTGACCAGGGATGGAACTTGTTCAAGTTTCAGGAGGTTCTTCATCATGAAATGCAGATTTGTTCTCGGCTGCCTTGCGGCCGCAATGTCTTCGACTGTTCTGGCTCAGGTTCCCGTCAGCGAACTGGCCAAGCCTCCAGCGAATGCCCGTCATTTCATCATTGAATCGACGGGCGGGAAACATGGCGAATCCTGGAGCTGGATTGCCGCTGATGGCACACGCATGGGTCGCGAAAGCCTGAACCTGCGCGGGCAAGTGTGGGAGATTGACTATAGCGGCAAGGCCGGCCCGGACGGAATGCCCGCCACACTGGCAATCCGCGGTGTGACCCCTCAGGGCGATGCTGCCGAGGCGTTCGATGTTTCGGGCGGCACGGCCAAATGGAAAAGCTCAGTCGACAGTGGCGATGCCATATACACCGGCAACACTTTCTACACGTCACAGGGAGGCCCGATCGACACGACGGCTTGGTTTCTTGAGCGCCTCCTTCAGGCCCCGGACAAGACATTGGCGTTGCTCCCGGGCGGAAAGGCGCGTGCGACAAAAGTAACAAGCCTCGATGTCGGCGCAGGAGCGGCGAAACAGACCATCAACCTCTGGACGATTACAGGCATAGGGAGCTCGCCGGTACCGATCTGGGCAGACAGCAATGGCAGGTTTTTCGCACTCACCGTTGGTCTGGCCTGGTTGCCGGAAGCCTATGCCGGTGAACTCGCAAAGCTAAACAAGGCCCAGGCGGCGGCCATTGCGGAACAGGCGCCGGGCCTCGTCAAATCGCTGGTGAAGACGCCTGCCGGGCCGGTTGCGTTTACCAATGTCCGGTTGTTCGATGCTGACGGTCTGCGATTCCTTTCGGGCCAGACGGTGATCGTCAACAAGGGCATGATCGTCTCGGTGGGTCCTGCAGCAAAGACAAGATTGCCCAAGGGTGCGCAGATCATCGACGGGCGCGGCAAGACACTGATTCCGGGCCTTTGGGATTGCCACATGCATGTCGGGGATGATTATACCGGCCTTCAGCAACTGTCCCTTGGCGTTACGTCAGTCCGTGATCCGGGCAATAATGACGAGCTGACAATCAATCGCCGGACGCGCGCCGCGGCAGGCCAGTTGCTGGCACCAAATGTCTATCCGTCGTCGCTCATTGACGGGAAGGGGCCATACACGGCGCAGGTCGCCAATGTCGCCACCAGTGAAGCGGAGGCAGTCGCGCTGGTCGACCAGGCAAAGGCGAAGCAATTCAACGGCGTCAAATTCTACGGGACGTTCAACCCGGCATGGTTGCCCGCGGCAATTACTGAAGCCCACAAGCTGGGCCTTCATGTCCACGGCCATGTACCTGCCGGCATCCGTCCGATGCAGGCGATCCGTGACGGGTATGATGAGATCACCCATATCAACTGGATCATGATGCAGGCGATGCCCGACAGCGTGATTGCAGTATCGAACGGTATCATGCGCTTCGAAGGACCGGGCCGCCATGCCAAGGATGTCGATCTTGACGGGCTGGCGATCAGCGAGATCGTTGGGGCAATGGCTGCGAGGAGAATCTACAGCGATCCGACGATGGTCGCATTTGAAGGACTCTACGTGCCCGAAAATGGAGAACTTTCTCCTGCTTATGCACCGTTTGTCGGAACGCTTCCGCCAACGTCCGAGCGCGGCTTCAGAAGCGGCGGCTTTGCTGTGCCCAAGGATCTGACGCGCGCCGATTACCGCGCAAGCTGGGCAAAAATGGTCGCGCTGCTAGGAAAAATGCACAAGGCAGGCGTGCCGATTGTGGCTGGAACAGACGGTTCCGGCATAGAATTGATCCACGAGCTGGAAATCTATCTCCAGGCAGGGTTTACGCCAGCAGAGGCGCTTGCCGCCGCCACGATTGTTCCGGCCCGGCTGGTTGGTCAGGACAAAAAGACCGGATCAATCCGGGCTGGCAAGGTCGCGGATCTGGTTCTGGTCGATGGTGACCCATCGGTGCGGATCAGCGACTTGCGCCAGACTCGCACTGTGATGCTGGGCGGAAAGCTTCTTGATGCCGATGCATTGCGGGCGGCAGCGGGTTTTTCGGGGCGCCCCAAATAATTGGATTGCACAGCACGGATTGCGGGGGCAAGCCAGTTGGGAAGGGGTCGTCATGAACGCTAGCAGCCCGTTACCCGCACCCGACGCTCCGAACACTGCCGATCGCAGCAAGGGAGGCGGCGTGCGGGGCTTTCTCAAACGGCTCGGGCCGGGCCTGATTACAGGTGCGGCGGACGATGATCCGAGTGGTATCGGAACGCACAGCCAGATTGGCGCGCAATTTGGCTATGGCCTGTCCTGGACGTTTGTCCTGAGTTTTCCGCTGATGGTCGCGATCCAGCAGGTCGCGGCCGAGATTGGACGCGTCACTGGCGCAGGGATCGCGCGCAACCTTCGTCGGCATTATCCGCGGCCTGTGCTTTGGTCGGTCGTCTTTCTCCTGCTGGTTGCGAATATTGTGAATCTGGGTGCCGATCTCAGCGCGATGGGCGCTGCACTGGAATTGCTTCTGGGCGGCAACACAGCTCTTTACACGCTGATGTTCGGCATCGTGTGTGTCGTCCTTGAAGTGGCGCTCAGTTATCCGCGATACGCATCGATCCTCAAATGGACGACACTTTCGCTCTTCACTTATGTTGCAGTGGTTGCTGTGGCCGGTGTTCCGTGGGGGCGGGCGCTGAGGTCGTTGATCGTGCCGGAAATGCAGTGGAACGCAGCCTATGCGACGGCGTTTGTCGCAATCCTTGGCACAACGATCAGCCCTTATCTGTTTTTCTGGCAGGCTGGGCAGGAAGTTGAAGAGCAGCATCGGCGCCACGCAAAACCCTTATGCATTGCGCCAAAGGAGGCTGGCCCTGAACTGAAACGTATCCGCGTAGACACGCTCACCGGAATGGCCTTCAGCAGCATCGTCTCGCTGGCGATCGTATTTGCAACAGCGGCGACGCTTAACGCGAATGGCATCACCGATATTGCGACGTCGGCGCAGGCGGCTGAAGCGTTGCGCCCAATTGCGGGGCAATTTGCCTTCGCGATGTTCGCCCTTGGCATAATCGGGACTGGTTTGCTGGCGGTGCCGGTTCTGGCCGGGTCGGCGGCCTATGCGGTGACGGAGATGATGGGCGTGGCAGGCAGCCTTGATGCAAAACCACTCAGCGCGCGCCTGTTTTATGGAACGATTGCCGCTACAACGCTTGCGGGGGCTTCGTTGAACGGTATTGGCATCGATCCGGTCCGCGCCCTCTACTGGGCGGCTGTCGTCAATGGCGTCCTGGCAGCGCCCTTGATGTTCGTCATGATGCTTATTGTCCGCAATCCGCGCGCGATGGGGAGGCTGACTTTGTCAAGGGGATCAGCAATCCTGGGATGGACCGCAACGGGGGTGATGTTTGCGGCAACGATCATTTTCTTTGCCTTCGTCTTGTAGGCACGCAATCGTTCAATCCTCTTCAGGACCCAATTTGGGATCGAGATCGCGCGGCCTAATGAAGCGCGTCAGGCGAGCGCTGCCGGACTTGATGTCCAACCATTTTTCGACGTCGAACTGCAACTCGGCAAGGCTGGCCGTGGGGAATTTGGCTTCCAGATCGTCACGAAGCTCGTCGCCGCGCGTGTCCGGTACCAGCATCAGCACCAAATCCTCGAGCCCCGGATTGTGGCCGCACATAAGCACGGTCGAATCCTCATCCGGCAGGTCGTGGACGACATCGAGCAGCGTTGCACCCGAAGCCAGATAGATTCGCCTGTCCCAGTTGGGATGAAGTATCCGGCCATAGCCTTCCCAGAAACAATCAAGCGTCTCCGTACAGCGCACGGCGGGTGACGAGATGACATGGTCCCATTCGAGGCCAAGCCCGCGCGCATGTTCGCCTATCAGCTTCGATCCCTTGATGCCGCGCTCATTGATCGGGCGATCAAAGTCACGCGAGACGGGCGAATCCCAACCGGACTTGCCGTGGCGGAACAGGGTAAGTGTTTTCATGATGTTGCTTGATGCCCCAATTGGGTTTCAGTGGGAAGACGTGTTTGCGCAGCAGTCAGTTCGGCAACGCGGATCGCCGCTTCGTCGAGCGTCACCCGGTGAATCGGCGTTCCTGGCGGGAATGCTGTCAGCAGTCGCGATGGCATTGCGGCGGAGAGCAGTACAAAGACTCCGCGATCATCCGCGCGGCGGATCAGGCGTCCGAAGCCCTGGGCCAGCCGGGCACGAATAATCCGGTCATCATAGGCGGATCCGCCGCCTGCGGCCTTACGTGCTGCGTGCAGAACGGTCGGTTTTGGCCAGGGAACGCCTTCCATAATTACCTGTCTGAGCGAATCTCCCGGGACATCCACCCCGTCGCGCAGGGCATCGGTGCCAAGCAGGCTGGCGCGGGGATCGTCACGGAAAATATCCAGCAGCGTTCCGGTATCCATCGGGTCGACATGCTGGGCGTAGAGGGGAAGTCCATCACGGGCGAGCCGGTCTGCAATCCTGGCATGGACGGCGCGCAGCCTGCGGATTGCCGTGAACAGTCCAAGAGTTCCCCCTCCAGCTGCAGCGATCAGCTTGGCGTAGGCCCCCGCAAGTTGAGGCACGTCACCACGCTTCACGTCGGTTACGATCAAGACCGCGGATTGGCGGGCATAGTCAAACGGGCTGGGCGCCGCGAAATGATGGGTAATGCCATCAAGATGAACCGTCCCCGTGCGCGCTTCAGCGGCTTCCCAATCCTCTCCGCCACGCAAGGTCGCCGACGTGATGAGGGCGCCATGGGCTGGACGAAGCACCGCACTGGCAAACGGTCGGGTTGGATCAAGCCAATGACGATGCAGCCCGATATCGACCTCGCGTCCCTCGATCCGGTCAACCGCCAGCCAGTCGACGAAATCGGGATCGGCTGGCCCTCCAAGCCTGGACAGAAGGGACAGCCATGCGACAAGCGCGTCGCGGCGCCAGCCAAGGCTTGCGATCGCACCCTCGATCCGCGCCCGCGCCTGGCCGTCCAGCCAATCGGGCGCATCCTCCATGACCGCCTCAAGCCGCCGGGTGAGCGCGACCAATGGCCGAAGAATGGCATCGAGCGCGACAAGTGCAGGTTCGACGGCTGCGATTGTCGACCCATCAAGCCCGGCTGCTTCGGTTTCGAGTCCGTAGCCCGCATCTTCGGCGTCGGCACGGGCATAGACCTGCCCCCGGACGCTGGCGAGCAGGGCTTCGACTGGACCAAAGGGTACTCCCTCGGCAATTCTTTGAAGCCAGCCATCGCCTGGAAGTGCAGTCGCAGCATGGGAGGCGGCTGAAATCGCGTTGCCACCCTCCTCATCATAGCTTGAGACATCCGCAAGACGCGCCGCCAATCCTCTCCTGCGGCCACGTGAACGGCCTTCGGGGCCAATGATCCAACGGCGCAGTTCGATTGCTTCCTGGCCAGTCAGGGCTGCCGCAAACATTGAATCCGCCGCATCGGCCAAATGATGCCCTTCGTCGAAGACGATACGCGTCGGGGCATTGCCGGTCTCGCGTCCGCGTGCGGCGTTGACCATGACGAGCGCATGATTGGCGATGACGATGTCAGCATGAACGGAGGCGCGGGTGGCGCGCTCGATGAAACATTTTCGGTAATGCGGGCATCCGGCATAAACGCATTCGCCTCGCCGGTCGGTCAGGGCAGTCGCCCCGTTGCGACGGAAAAGCGAGGGCAACCATCCTGGCAGGTCCCCGCCCACCATATCACCGTCGCGCGTATAGGCCGCCCATCGCGTCACGAGTTGGGCAAGAATGGCCGCACGCCCTGCAAATCCGCCTTGCAAGGCATCTTCGAGATTAAGCAGACAAAGATAGTTCTCGCGCCCCTTGCGGATAACCACCCGTTGGGCACGGATCACAGGATCGGGATAGAGGCGCGCGCTTTCGGCGTCGAGTTGGCGTTGCAGCGCCTTGGTATAGGTTGAAACCCAAACAGCGCCACCCGCAGATTCGGCCCATAGCGAGGCGGGGGAAAGGTAGCCCAACGTCTTGCCAATGCCGGTGCCTGCTTCGGCGAGCACCACGTTGGGCGTATCCTTGAGATGCCTGGGCGCAAAGGCATCCATCGTTGCAGCCGCATAATCGCGCTGGCCAGGCCGTTCCTCGGCACCATGACCCGTAAGTAGATCAAGGCGTTCGAGCACGTCGGCGCCGTTCAGCTTTACAGCGCGCGGGGCAGGGCGAGCAGCCGCTTCCTGCCATTCCGGCAGCTTGGAAAAGAGCCAGCGTTCGGCCTGTGCGGGCTTGGCAATGCGCGCGCCTATGGCAGTAGACCACGGCCATCGCAGCCGCGACAATGAGCCCGCCGAGGCCCAGGCGCCCTCGCGCTCCTGCCATTTTGAATCTTCCAAATGAGACAGAAGCATTGTGGCGGCGGCAAGCAACATCGTGGCCGCTCCCGGATCGTCGATTGGTGCATCCAGCCCAAGCGACGCTGCAAGCCCCTTGGGCGTTGGAACCAAAAAGGTCGCGGGATGGACAAACGCAAAGAGTTCCAAAACGTCCAGACCGGACAATTCGGCATAGCCAAGCCGTTCACCCACGAGCGGCGCATTGAGGAGGATCATCGGTGTTTCAGCGGCCCGCGCGATGGCTTCTCCGCGCCCGACGCCTTGCACAGTCCCGTCTGGCGATGCAATCCAGATGCCGCCATGGCTTGCATGAAGGGCTGGATAGGCTAGGGGCTGCGGCACTTGGCCGACATGGCCCAGATGGAACGGAAGAGCAACGGAAAGTGACGAGCGTGCGCGATGCAGCGATAGTTTCAAAGGCCTGGCCTTATGAAGAGGCGCGCAAGGTGCTGAAACGCTATCCAGATGGAAAGCCCGATGGCTCACCGGTGATCTTCGAAACCGGTTACGGCCCTTCGGGCCTGCCACATATCGGCACGTTCAACGAAGTGTTGCGCACGACGATGGTCCGCCGTGCCTTCACGGCGCTGTCCGATACGCCGACCAAGCTTATTGCCTTTTCCGATGATATGGATGGTCTGCGCAAGGTTCCGGATAATGTGCCGAACCAGGAGATGCTCAAGACGTATCTCGGCAAGCCATTGACCAAGATACCCGACCCATTCGGAAAGTTTGAAAGCTTCGCACTTCATAACAATGCGATGCTGAGGGAGTTCCTCGATCAATTTGGTTTCGATTATGACTTCGTCTCGTCAACCGACATGTATTGCAGCGGCCAGTTTGATGATGCGCTGAGGAATGTCCTGCGGCATTTTCAGGCGATCATGGACATCATGCTGCCGACGCTGCGCAAGGAACGCGCGGCAACTTATTCGCCAGTCCTGCCGGTTAGCGCGAAGAGCGGTGTTGTCCTGCAAGTGCCTGTAACGGTAGTCGATCCGGAGGCAGGCCTGATCCGCTTCGAGGATGAAGGCGAAACTGTGACCCAGTCGATCCTGTCGGGGCAGGCGAAGCTCCAGTGGAAGGTCGATTGGGCGATGCGCTGGGTCGCGCTTGGCGTCGATTACGAGATGTATGGCAAGGACCTGACCGACAGCGGCACCCAATCGGGCAAGATCGCGCAAGTCCTTGGCGGACGCAAGCCCGAGGGGCTGATCTATGAGATGTTCCTTGATGAAAAGGGCGAGAAAATCTCCAAGTCCAAGGGTAACGGCCTGAGCCTTGAGCAATGGCTGACCTATGGCACTGAAGAGAGCCTGGCCTTCTATATCTACCGCGAGCCAAAGCGTGCGAAGCAACTGCACATGGGTGTGGTCCCGCGCGCGGTTGATGAGTATTTCCAGTTTCGTGATAATTATGCGGCGCAGGCAATCGAGCAGAAGCTCGGTAATCCCGTGCAACATATCCATGACGGCCAGGTGCCTGATGGCATCCCGCCGTTGACATTCGGATTGCTGCTCAATCTGGTCAGCCTGCCGGGGCTGGGTGACAAGG
>JANNLW010000162.1:0-2807 GCA_031397145.1 Sphingomonadales bacterium
TTGCAACAAAGCTGTGAAAACCAAGCACCGCCAGCACAAGCCAGAACACGCCCTTTACCTCTGCCCACCAGTCCACTTTTGCTTTTTGGGTCGTTGGGACGGGCGTTGGTTCGGATACGGATTCTGTCATGTCAGTCACGAAGGTCAGTCTTTCAGGTTTGGGAGTGCTTCAATGATTACAAAAGCCTGCGCCCATGGATGGTCATCGGTGAGCGTCAGATGAATATTTGCCGCATGGCCCTCGGGAATCAGTGCGTCAAGCCTTGCTCGCGCGCCACCGGTCAGCGCCAATGTCGGGGCGCCGGACGGCGCATTGATCACGCCGATGTCCTTCATGAACACGCCCGCCTTGAAACCCGTGCCGATGGCTTTTGAAAAAGCCTCCTTGGCAGCGAATCGCTTGGCATAAGTACCGGCCTTGGTGAATGGGCGCCGCGCGGCCTTGGCGCGCTCGATTTCGGTAAATACACGCTGTTCGAAACGTGCGCCGAAGCGCTCCAGGGACTTCTCGATTCGCTCGATATTGCAGAGATCGGAGCCGAGCCCCACGATCATCGTGCAGCGTCCATCAGCGAACGCATATGCGCTACACTCTCCGCGAGTCCCCCAAAAATGGCTTCTCCGATCAGGAAATGGCCAATATTCAATTCGGCGATCTGGGGAATGGCAGCAACCGGAATCACATTTTCGAATGTAAGCCCATGGCCAGCATGCGGCTCGATACCGTTTTTATGTGCAAGCGCCGCCGCGTCAGCAATCCGACGAAGCTCCTCTGCCTGAGCCAGACCCTCGAGGTGAGCATAACGCCCGACGTGAAATTCGACGACCGGGACCTTGAGCCGGATCGCTGCTTCAATCTGCCGAAGGTCGGGTTCAATGAACAGGCTGACCCTGATCTTCGCCGCCAGCAGTTTTTCAACGAAAGGCATCAGGTGATTGTCCTGGCCAGCGGCGTCGAGCCCGCCCTCGGTTGTGCGTTCTTCACGCCGCTCTGGCACAATGCAGGCGGCATGGGGTTTGTGACGGAGCGCGATTTCGAGCATTTCGTCGGTGGCGGCCATTTCGAGATTGAGCGGGATCGTGAGTGCGTCCATCAATCGGGCGAGGTCATCATCGCGGATATGGCGGCGGTCCTCACGCAGATGGGCGGTGATTCCATCCGCGCCATTCCGCGACGCGATCAATGCGGCCTTGACCGGATCCGGGTGATCGCCGCCGCGCGCGTTCCTGATTGTCGCAACATGATCGATATTGACGCCAAGGCGCAGAGTGTTCTTCAAACCAGCACCTTCCGGCTTCCCGGCTTTATGGCCGGTAGCGCTTTCAGTTCGGGCGGCAATCTGTCGGCCGCATAACTGGGAACTTCCAGCCGGATAAGCGGGAAAAAGGGAACCCCCAAATCGACTGAACCGTTTGAGCGGTCGACCAGCGCACCTGCGGCAACAACCTTTCCACCCTCGGCTTCGATCGCCGCGATTGCTTCTCTCGAGGACAGGCCTGTCGTGACGACATCCTCCATCATCAGCACCCGTTGGCCCGGTAGCAACCGAAAGCCACGACGCAATTCGAATGCGCCATCGGGCCTTTCCACAAAAAGCGCCTCAACCCCGAGCGCGCGACCCATCTCATACCCGATAATGATACCTCCCATAGCCGGCGACACAACTATTTCGATCACTTCGCGAATCTCCTTTGGAAGGCGTCCGGCGAGTTCGTCCGCAAGGCGGGCAGCGCGAACCGGGTCAGCCAATACACGAGCACATTGAAGATAGCGCGGACTTCGCAGTCCCGACGACAAGATGAAATGACCTTCCAATAGTGCTTCAGCAGCCCGGAATTCGGCCAATATCTCGTCATCGGTCACGTCTGGAATCCTTGCCGTTCAACCGTCCACCAATAGACATCATCACCAACAGTCGCAAGCTGGCTAAAAAAGTCAGTCAAGCGGCTTGAGGCTCCCGCCGCCCGCGCGTATAGCCCGCCGCAAAGTGGTATGTCGGATGGGGTCCAACCTCGCGACCCGGCATCAAAGTCTTGGGGGTTCTGACGGAAAGCAAATGACAAAATTAAAACCCTTTATCGTAGCAGCCAGCCTGATGTTCGCACCGGCGGTGGCACTCGCAGCGGATGTATCGACGGTTGCACCGGCACCAATCAGCGCACCATCCTCGGCACCCGAGACGGCAGCGGTCGCATCAACTGAAGCCGCCGCGCCTGTGACAACGATTGGAACGTCCAAGTCGGATCCAAGCATCGGTCAACCGATGGAAGGCCAAATCGGCCTCCAACCCCAAGTAACCGAGTTGGGCCAGCAGGCCGCGTGGATGCACGACCTCATATTGGTCCCAATGATGGCTGTGATTTCATTGTTCGTCCTCGGCCTGCTTCTTTTCGTCATGGCCCGTTTTCGCCGCTCCGCAAACCCAACGTCTTCCAAAACATCGCATAACACTGTAATCGAGGTCATCTGGACGCTCGTTCCTGTGTTAATCCTGGTCGGCATTGCCGTGCCGTCGATCAGCCTGCTTGCCGCCCAATTCAAGCCTGCGCCGGCAAATGCCGTCACACTGAAAGCGATTGGGAACCAGTGGTTCTGGTCTTACGAGTATCCTGATCATGGTGTAGGTTTTGACGCCAATATGCTCAGTGACGAAGATGCCAAGGCGAAGGGTGAACCCCGACTTTTGGCCGTCGACAACCGCGTCGTTCTTCCTGTCGACACGCCAATCAAGCTGGTGACCATCGGGAATGACGTGATCCATAGCTGGGCTGTACCGGCCTTCTGGATCAAGATGGACTCGGTTCCC
>JANNLW010000270.1:0-19520 GCA_031397145.1 Sphingomonadales bacterium
GCGAGTTGCTGGTCACGTCGATGGATCGGGACGGTACACGTGATGGCTATGACCTCGAACTGACGCGAACGATTGCGGATATGGTTTCGGTTCCCGTGATCGCATCGGGAGGTGTCGGTTGCCTCGAACATCTCGTCCAGGGCGTCACCCTCGGGCACGCCAGCGCTGTCCTTGCGGCCTCGATTTTCCATTTCGGTGAGGTATGCATTGGCGATGCTCATTTGGCATTGGCTGTGTCCGGCGTTGCAGTCAGGACTCCTGTTGCGGGCAACACGACTGTCGGTTAGTTTGACATTTACTCGAGTCGTCAAGCGAGCATTAACCATCCTGATTTGCCAGGCTGAAGAGCATCGCAAGTCTGGCAGGGAAATTGCATTTGTGATGAGTGACGATGTCGAAGCCACCGTGTAGCGTTTTAGGGGGTATTGTGCCGGTATGGCAAAGGTCAGATTTTTTATTGCGGCAGCAGGATTGTCATTCGCCCTGTCAACATCAGTATTGGTGAATGCAGCGATTCCGGGCATCAGCACGTCTATTCCCGAGCCTTCGGATTTTGCGCTTTTCCTCATGGGCGTTGCCGGTCTCGTCATCGGTCGCCGAAGTTCGCGCCGGCGTCACCAGAGCGACGACGACACAAAAGCTTGACCTAGTCAGGCTGCCAACGTCATTGGGCATATGGCCGATACACTCCAACGTCTTGAATCTATTGTCGCCGATCGCCGAATGGGTGATCCGTCGCAATCCTATGTTGCGAACCTGACGGCAAAGGGGCGGGCCAAGATTGCGCAGAAGGTCGGTGAGGAAGCGGTGGAAACCGTGATCGCCGCAATGGCCGATGATCGCGACGGAATGGTGAAAGAAGCGGCGGACCTGATATTCCATCTGGCTGTCTTGCTGGCCGATGCGGGCCTGTCGTTTGATCAGGTGTTTGCCGAACTTGACGCGCGTGAAGGCACATCGGGGTTGGCCGAAAAGGCAGCACGAAAGGACGGCTGATGCCGATTGATGCAACGATGCCTTATGACGACCAGAACATCTTCGCGCGGATCCTGCGTGGGGAAATCCCGAACCGCACCGTTTACGAGGATGAATGGGCGCTCGCCTTTCATGACATAGCGCCGCAAGCTCCTGTCCATGTGCTGGTCATACCCAAGGGTGCCTATGTCAGTTGGGATGATTTTACGGGTCAGGCGCGGGATGAAGAAATCGTCGGCTTTGTCCGCGCGGTAGGCCATGTTGCACGCGAACTTGGTCTTCCGGCGCCAGGATACAGGATCCTTGCCAACACCGGGATGCACGGACATCAGGAGGTGCCCCATCTCCATATCCATATTTTCGGCGGCCGCCAGATGGGAATGATGCTTCCCCGCTGAAATTCTGTTGCGCAGATAAGATAAGCGGCTAGGCTCACACACAAAGCAGAATCTGCGGGGAGAGTGTTATGATTTTTGGTCGCGTCAAATCGCTTGATGCCATTCTTGCATCGGCGAAAAAGAAGTCGCTGACGAGAACGCTCGGGGCTTTCCAATTGACCTTGTTCGGCATTGGCTGCGTTATCGGAACCGGCATTTTCGTCCTGACGGCGGCTGGCGCACAAAAGGCTGGCCCCGGCCTTATCCTTGCCTTTGTTGTCGCTGGTGCAGTCTGCGTTGTTGCGGCGCTTTGCTACGCCGAGATCGCTTCGATGATACCTGTGGCGGGCTCCGCGTACACCTATTCCTACGCGGTTATGGGTGAGCTACTGGCATGGACGGTCGGATGGGCGCTCGTTCTCGAATATGCTGTTGCGGCCTCCGCAGTGTCGGTTGGCTGGTCGGGATATTTCGTCAACACCATTCTTTACGAAAGCCTCGGGATACATTTGCCGATCGCGCTTTCGGCGGGCCCATTGGCGCTGGGCGGTGCGGAAGGCGGATTCATAAACCTTCCGGCCGTCATAATAGCGCTGCTCGTCACCTGGCTGTTGATGATCGGAACCACCGAAAGTGCGCGCGTTAACGCCGCACTGGTGTCGATCAAGATTATCGCGCTGACTGTTTTCATTGTGCTGACCATCCCCAAGACAGAAGCGGCCAATTTCAATCCGTTCATGCCTGCCGGGATGTTTGGTGGCTTTGGCTCCGGTGTCGGCGTCGTCGGCGCGGCTGCGACCATCTTCTTCGCCTATGTTGGCTTCGACGCGGTTTCGACCGCAGCCGAAGAAACCAAGAATCCGCAACGCAATGTACCGATCGGGCTGATCGGAAGCCTTGCGATCTGTACGATATTCTACATGCTGGTTGCAGCAGGCGCGGTTGGCACGATCGGTGGCCAGCCCATCTTTGACGGAGGCGTGCCGCTCTCCGTTGGAACGCCGGAGCTCGCACGCCAATGCGCGATGCCGGAATATACCGAAGCGCTTGTCTGTTCGAACGAAGCGTTGGCGCATGTGCTGCGCACGATCGGTTTCGGAACGATTGGAAATATGCTTGGCTATGCCGCGTTCATCGCGCTGCCATCGGTTATCCTGATTTTGTTGTTCGGGCAGACACGCATATTTTTCGTGATGTCGCGCGATGGGCTGCTTCCTGAATTCCTCTCGACGGTCCATCCGAAATGGAAAACCCCCCACGTCGTCACCGCGATCACTGGCGCGATTGTGGCGTTCGCAGCGGCCTTTTTGCCGGTTGGGCAACTCGCTGATATCGCGAATGCAGGGACCCTTTACGCCTTCATGATGGTTGCGATTGCGGTTTGGATCCTGCGGAAGCGCGAGCCGGACCGCGAACGCGCATTCCGGGTGCCGGCGCTGCCGCTGGTGGCGATCCTGACGATCGGGGGATGCCTGTTCCTGTTCTTTAACCTGCCACTTTCGGCGATGCTCGTTCTGCCGATCTGGGGCGGAATCGGCATGGTGATCTATTATCTTTATGGCTACCGAATGAGCCATGTCGGGCGCGGCCTGGTCGAGGTGCACGAGATCGATCCGGATATTCCGGAAATGCCCGCAGCATCCCCGCCGCTGATCTGATCACGGAATTCGAGTTCCTGGAGGGGAGGGAGAGGGGAGGTTCGGCTTCCCCTTTTTCCTGCTTAACCCAGTCGTGTTGCGACCAGCGCGGCCAGATCCGTCTCGGGGCGCGGGCCGAAGTGCGAGATAACTTCGGCGGCGCAGATTGCGCCCATTGTCAGGCTGGCACTGACTGATCGCCCGCTCGCCTGTCCCGCCAGAAAACCGGCGGCGAAAAGGTCTCCAGCGCCAGTTGTGTCCACCACCTTTGCGACGGGCTCCGCACTGACTTCAACGCGCACGCCATCCTTTACGGCCAACGCGCCATTGGGTCCGCGCGTCACGACGAGGAGCGGCACCTTGGTTGCGACGGCTGACACGCTTTGATCAAAACGATCCGACTGCATGAGCGAGTGCATTTCAGCCTCATTTGCGAACAATATGTCGATTTCCCCATCGTTGATCAGGGCATGAAAGCTGTCGCGATGGCGTTCGATGCAAAAGGCATCTGACAAGGTAAAGGCAACCTTGCGGCCAGCTTCGCGTGCTATGCGGATCGCACTCTGCATCGCCGCACGCGGTTCTTCAGGGTCCCAAAGATAGCCCTCGAGATAAAGGATTGCAGCGCTTGCGATCATTTCACGATCAAGCGCCGCCACAGGGAGATACTGTGAGGCGCCCAGGAACGTGTTCATTGTCCGCTGCCCATCCGGTGTTACGAGAATCAGGCATTGCGCAGTTGGCGGCTGGCCTTCGCGAACGGGGGTTGTGAAGGCGACGTCGATCGCACGGATATCATGGCTGAACACATTTCCAAGCTGATCATCGGCAACTTGCCCGATAAAGCCGCACTTTCGACCCAGCGAGGCCATCCCGGCGACCGTGTTTGCGGCGGATCCTCCGCTGATTTCGCGACCGGGGCCCATTTTCGAATAGAGATCGGTGGCACGCTCGGCGCTGATCAATTGCATCGAGCCTTTTGCCAGATCTTCGCTAAGCAGAAACGCCTCTTCGGCGGTTGCGATAACATCGACAATGGCATTGCCGATGGCGACGATATCAAGGCTGGCTGCGGTCACTCGGGAATACCTCACAGGATTTGCAAAGCGCGTCGCCTAGCCTTGGCCGATCCGCATCGCAAGCTCGCGATTGACAGCAGGCATGGCCCTGCGCATCTGGTGCCATGCTTCGCGCGCTTTCCCTGACCTTCCGACAGCTCGGCGATCGAGCGATCGTCCGGATTTTGCTGAAGTCCCTTGCCCTTACTACATTGATCTTCATCATCGCCGGAATTGGGTTGGTCGCAGCGGCACAATGGGTCGCCGCTGCCTATGGCTGGGGCGAGGAAACGGGGACGGCAGCGACTGTTGTCGCGACAATCGTTGCTGTCGCTTGCGCCTGGTTGCTGTTCCGCGCCGTTGCCGTGCCGGTGATCGGTTTTTTTGCCGACGAAATTGTCATCGCAATCGAAGCGAAGCACTATCCGGATGCGGCTCGTCTGGCCAAGCCGGCAAGTATGGCGGTTTCGCTACGGCTGGGGTTTGGCTCCGTCCTGCGGCTGATCGGTCTCAACTTGATTGCCTTGCCCCTTTATCTGGTTCTGATCTTTACGGCAGTCGGGCCAATCGTGGCGTTCGTCGCGGTCAATGCACTGCTGCTCGGACGCGACCTTGGGGAAATGGTCGCTGTCCGTCATCTTGATCCTGCCGGACTCAAGGGGTGGCTGCGAACGACACGAGGGCCACGTGCGGTCTTGGGATTGATCGTGACCGGCCTTTTCCTCGTGCCATTCATCAACTTGCTCGCACCGGTCATTGGGGCCGGAATGGCAACCCATTTGTTTCACGGAAGGCGAGATTGATGATCCGGAGCATTTCAACTGCCGCAATTCTCTTGGTCGCTGCTTGCGCGCCAGTGCCCAAGGCGCAACCGATTGTCGTCGCACCGCCCCCGCCGCCGCTCCGCGCCAACGGACTGGAACGGGTGATTGGGCAGGACGCCCGCGGACTGGTTGCCCTCTTCGGAAGGGCCGATCAGGATGTTTGGGAAGCAAATGCGCGCAAGCTCCAGTTCGGCAGCGCGATCTGCATCATGGATACCTATCTTTATCCATCCGCAAAAGGGAAAGAGCCGCTTGTTACCTATGTCGACGCGCGCCAGCGGGACGGGAAGCCCATTGACCGCGCGTCGTGCGTGGCCGCGCTGACACGTCGTGCGGAGGCGCGATGATTACCGTCCCCTGGGTTGGATGTCCTTGTTAAGTGCCGGGATGAATTTCCAGATCCATTTAAGATAGCTGCCTGTCCGGGTGTAGGCACCGGGGTCGCCCCTGAGGGCACATCCCTTGTTCGTCCAACTGATAATTCCCACGAGCAGTGGATTCGCGCCTGTAGTTATAAGCGGGCTGCCACTGTCGCCCGCGCAATGCTGGGAGTCAGGCGATTGCGCGCAAACGACGGTGTCCGGCAGCTCCGACCGTGTGAAGGGTATCGTTAGCCTCTTCTTGAATTCGGCATAGCACCGCTCATTTGAAATGACCTCCAGTGTAGATTGGAGATTGTGCCGGGTGGCGTTGAATTGCGAACTATTCTCGGTTCTGCCCCATCCTGCCGACGTGACTTGGGTGCCTGGAGCAAGTTGAAATTTGGGCGAAGGGAGGGGGATGGCGTTACGTTTTCTCCACTCAAGGTCTTTGGCATTCGGATGGAGCTGAATCAGGGCAATGTCGTTCTTGTAGATATAGTTGGGATTGTACCGGTGGACAAAATAGTCCTTTATCCGAAAGGATTTTTCCGGATTGAGAAGGTCATTTGCACCAAAGCGAACCGTGTAATATTTTGTTATATAATCTTTTTTCTTACTGGGATTCCAATTGACCTTGAGATGCAAGCAGTGGGCTGCCGTGATCACCCATTCCGGCGCGATCAGGGCACCACCACAAACATGTCTTTTCAAAGCAATTGTGATCGCGTCAGCATTCGCCGGCAAGTCGATGGGCTGTTCGGTATGAATCTCGATCATGAACGGCATCTCACCCGGTCCTACGCGACCGCATGGCCCGCCCGTGCATTTGCGGATAGCCCGGCGGGGTTTTTTTCGTGGCTTTACTACATCAGCCTCAGGTTCATCGGTTGAGTTCGATGTCGTCTCGTCTTCGTCGACGAACTCCTCTTCGGTCGTGTCGTCCTGTTCAACGTCGTAAGGATCGAGGCTTACGTCCTGGAAGAGTGACTCTTCCTCGGTCGCTGAAGGTTCCCCGTTCACGTCAGGGGGCGCGGGTTGTGCCATCCCGAGGCTGATGTTCAGCACGAGCGTCAGGCCGAATATTGTGAGCAGGCCAACTGCCCGAGCACAGGTCTTTTGACCAAGAAGCATAGTCTTCAATACCCCTGACTTTGCGGGAAATTCATCTATGGGACAGGTGCCGTCAAGATGTGGCTGTCCGTCTGTCCCAGATACGCACCAATAAATCGTGTGCTCCGAAACCCAGTTGTGAAGGCCAATCATCTGGCCTGCAGCTCGCCCAACGCCCATTCGGCCGCTTCACGCACCACATCCGACGCATCGCTCATCAGTGCCTCCAGCTGGGCTTTCAGCATCATATTTCCGCTGTTTCCGGCAGCAATCACTGCGTTTCGCACCATCCGGTCGCGGCCGATGCGTTTGATGGGGGAGCCTGAGAATATGGTGCGAAACGCACGGTCGTCCAGCGCAAGAAGGTCGGCAAGCGAAGGTGCGGCCAGTTCGGCGCGTGGGGCAAAGGCGATATTGGCGGCGGCGCTTTCGGCAAACTTGTTCCACGGGCAGACCGCGAGGCAATCATCGCAGCCATAGATGCGGTTGCCGATCGCGCGGCGGAATTCGAGCGGGATGGGGCCCTTGTGCTCGATGGTCAGATAGGAAATGCACCGCCGTGCGTCGAGTTGGTAGGGTGCGGGGAAGGCGTTGGTCGGGCAGGCTGTCTGGCAGGCCGTGCAGCTTCCGCACTGGTCGGCATGGAGCGCATCGGGCTCAATCTCGAGCGTGGTGAAAATGCTCCCCAGGAACAGCCAGCTTCCATGTTCTGAACTGACCATATTGGTGTGCTTGCCCTGCCAACCAAGCCCGGCTGAGCTCGCAAGCGGCTTTTCCATAACGGGCGCGGTGTCAACGAACACCTTCACATTGGCTCCCGTTTCGGCAACAAGCCAGCGGGCGAGGGCCTTGAGCGCTCTCTTGACCGTATCATGATAGTCCTTGCCCTGGGCATAGACAGAGATGCGTCCACGCGACCTTGCCTCCGCCAGCGCCATTGTATCGATCGTCGGGGCATAGCTCATCCCGAGGGCAATGACGCTGCGCGCATCCGGCCAAAGGGCTTGCGGGCTGGCGCGCTGTTCAGCACGGATGGCCATCCAGTCCATTTCTCCGGCCGCACCGTTTTCGAGCCATTCCTTGAGCGGCGCGGCGAAATCAAGCGCAGCGGATGTGATCCCGCATGCGACAAAGCCTAATCGTTCGGCTTCGGCCCTTAACGCGATTTTCAGGGACTGCTTGTCAGAG
The DNA here is from genome assembly GCA_031397145.1 of Sphingomonadales bacterium. Classification (GTDB taxonomy): domain Bacteria; phylum Pseudomonadota; class Alphaproteobacteria; order Sphingomonadales; family Sphingomonadaceae; genus Aquisediminimonas. The sequence continues at coordinate 7,532 of JANNLW010000270.1, forward strand.
AACATCGGTGCACGCTACCACGTGAACAGGATTTGTGGAGGTTTGAATTGTCGTTCACGGATGATCGTCCTGTCTGGGCGTCGGGACTGATCAAGAGTTTCGGCAAATCACAGGCCGTGAAAGGCGTCAGCCTCAGTGTGCCGAAGGGCTCGATTTATGGCGTCCTGGGCCCCAATGGCGCAGGAAAGACTACGACCTTGCGAATGCTACTCGGGATAATCGATCCTGATGAAGGTGAGCGCAGGTTGCTTGGCGACGCCAATCCTCGCCACGTCAGCCACAGGGTTGGCTATCTGCCGGAAGAGCGTGGACTCTATCCGTCGATGAAGGCGCGCGAGGCGATTGCGTTCATGGGTGCGCTGCGCGGCCTCGACTGGGCGGAAGGGCGCAAGCGGGCGGATGAGGCGCTGGAATCGGCAGGGCTTGGCCATGTCGCGCATGGCAAGATCAGGCGGCTTTCGAAAGGAATGGCGCAACTGGTGCAGCTGCTCGGCTCGCTGATTCACAAGCCGGACCTGATTGTGCTTGATGAACCGTTTTCAGGGCTCGACCCGGTCAATCAGGAACTGCTCGAAAAACTGATCCTTTCGGAACGTGATCGTGGGGCAACGATTCTTTTTTCCACCCACGTCATGGGCCATGCGCAGCGGATCTGCGACCGGCTGTCGATCATTGCTGGAGGCAAGGTGCGATTTGAAGGGACAGTCGACGAAGCGCGGTCGACATTGCCAATGAAGGCGCACTACGTCCCCTGTTCGGGCGGGGAGGAGGTGCGAAAGCTGCTACCCGTGGATGCCGAGCTAGGTGGTAATGGGTGGCATTTCACCGTGCCGGAGGGTGGGGCGGAACAATTGGTGGTCGCGTTGGTCAAGGCCGGGCATGGTATCGCGGGCCTCTCGATCGAAAGACCCGGCTTGCATGATGCCTTTGTCCGCATCGTCAATGCCGTAAAGGCCGAAGAGGCGGAGATCACAGCATGAGGCAGGTCATCCGTTACGGGCTTGTGATTGCCCGCCGGGACTTCATGGCGGTGGTCGCAACTCCGACCTTCCTGCTTTTCTTGCTGACACCGTTCCTGATGCTGGGGATCAGTGTGGCCAGTGGCTTTGGCGGGGCCTATCTTGCCAAGGGAACTAACGACGAACGAGTCATGATCGCGATCGCATCCGCGACCGATGCGGACCGAATCACGGCGGAAGACAGCGCCGTCCGCAAACGGCTCTACGGAAACGACGGGGGCCCGCCGCCAATTCGGATCGTTGCACCTGAATTGGACATTGATGCGCAACAGGCAAAAATCCTCGGTGGAAAGGATGCAGATGTAACGGCGATCCTGCACGGGACGCTCGAACGCCCGATCATCGTTCACCGCCCCGATGCGGCTCGAGATGCGCGGTTTCTCTCGGTTATCGCAGAAGAAGTGTTGCGAACCGAGCGTCTTGGTCAGAAATCGGAACAGGCACTCAGCAAGCCCGATATTCGCGAAATCCGACGAAACGGGCCGACCAAGACGCATCAGCAAAGTACGGGCAGCGGCGCGGTGGTGATCATGTTCATGCTCACAATCATGCTCGCCAGCCAAGCGGTGGGAACACTCGCGGAGGAAAAGTCGAACAAGGTCATCGAAATTCTTGCGGCATCGGTGCCGCTTGAGTCGGTATTTTTTGGAAAGCTGATTGGCCTGTTCGGGATCGCCCTGGTCTTTGTCGCCTTTTGGGGCACGCTGGCAGCGGTGGGGCTTAGTATCGTGCCAGCGAGCGCAGGTCTGTCCAGCTTTGTCCCGGTCATGGGCATGCCTCTTTTCGTTATCTTTGCTGGTTGTTATTTCGCGATGGCATTCATGTTGCTCGGTGCGATCTTTCTCGGGGTTGGAGCACAGGCATCGACCATGCGCGAGATCCAGATGCTTTCGCTTCCGATTACGCTTTTTCAGCTGATCATGTTCGGGGTGTCGATGGCTGCTGCCGGAAGCCCGGGAACCGGCGTTGCGCGCTTCGCCCAGGTATTCCCGTTCAGCTCTCCCTTCGCAATGGCGGCGCGCGGAGCAACCGATCCCGCGATTTGGCCGCATCTCCTGGCGCTGGCCTGGCAGTTGTTATGGGTTGCCGTCACAATCGCGCTGGGTGCGCATTTCTTTCGCTACGGCGTACTCAAATCGGGAGTGGGCCCATTTACCGCTCTGGGCCGCTTGCTCTGGAAACGAAAAGCAAGCGGAGCAAAGTCCATTGACAAGAATGTAAATAGTGGCAAAGTGCAACTGATTCCATAACGGAACGAGAGGAGCATATCCGTGGCAACGGCATTCAAGCATGACGACACCGTGACCGATCCGCTCGATGTCACACGGGTTGAGCTTTACACCACCGATACCTGGCAGGCCCCGTTTCGGGAGCTCCGCGCAAAGCATCCTATCTATCGCTGCGAAAATTCTCAATTTGGGCCGTATTGGTCGATTTCGACTTACAAACCGATTGTGCATATCGAAGCGCTTCCCAAAATCTTTTCGTCGTCATGGGAAGTGGGCGGTATCACCGTTGCGGGCGATGGCATCGAGCATATGAAATCGCACGAGATCCCGATGCCGATGTTCATCGCGATGGATCCGCCCAAGCATCAGGAACAGCGCCGCACGGTGGCGCCCGCTTTCACACCGTCGGAAATCGGGCGAATGCGTGATGACTCGCTCAGGCGGACCGGTGAACTCCTCGACAGTCTGCCGATCGGCAAACCATTCGACTGGGTAGACCAAGTATCGATGGAACTGACAACACAGATGTTGGCGATCTTTTTCGATTTCCCATGGGAAGAACGCCGAAACCTGACCCGCTGGTCAGACGTCCTGGGGGATATCGAAGGTTTTCACGATGAAGAGCGCCGCAAGTTCCGGCTTGAGACCGCCTTTGAAATGGGCGCCGCCTTCAAGCAGCTCTGGGACAAGAAGGCAAAAAATCCTGGCCAGCACGACCTGATCTCGATGATGCTTCAGTCCGATGCGATGAAGCACATGGATGAAGGCGAGTTCATGGGGAATCTGATCCTTCTCATCGTCGGTGGCAATGACACAACGCGCAATTCGATGTCGGCCTATGCCTATGGGCTGAGCCAGTTTCCCGAGGAGCGGGCAAAACTCGAGAATAACTATTCGCCCGAGCTTGCCGTGAACGCGATGCATGAAATCCTTCGCTGGCAGACGCCGCTTGCGCACATGCGGCGTACCGCGCTTGAGGACTATGAACTTGATGGCCACCTGATCCGCAAGCGCGACAAGGTGGCACTCTGGTATCTTTCGGCAAATCGTGACGAAACGATCTTTGATGATCCGGACAGGATTATCGTGGATCGCGAAAACGCCCGGCGGCACCTGGCATTTGGCTATGGCATTCACCGCTGTGTGGGCGCTCGCGCTGCAGAAATGCAGTTGACCGCGTTGATTGCGGAAATGTCCAAGCGTCGGTTGCGGGTAAATGTTGTCGAAGAACCAGATCGGGTTCCGGCGTGCTTTGTCCATGGCTATCGCAAGATGATGGTTGAACTCGAACGCTATTGAGGCGTTTCGGGGGATAGCCAATCGGTCAGCAGGACGCTAACGCGCCTCGCCATGACCAATGGACTCTTGCCAGAAGGATTGCGAGATCGGTTGCCTCCCGAAGCGGAGGCGGCATCGTCGATCCTGCGTGCTGTCCTCGATTGTGTGGCGGCACATGGCTATGGCCGTGTTGCTCCGCCACTTGCCGAGTTCGAAGAGGAATTGGCAGGGCGCCTCAAATCGGCGCGGTCGAAGGACTTGTTGCGCTTTGTTGATCCTGTATCGCAGCGCACGTTGGCGCTGAGGCCAGATATCACGGCCCAGATCGGACGCATTGCGACTACGCGAATGGCGGGTGACGCGCGGCCATTGAGGCTCTGCTATGGCGGGCTCGTGCTTAAACTCAAGGCAACCCAGTTGCGTCCGGAGCGTGAGCTCACCCAGGCAGGAGCAGAGCTTGTAGGATCGGATTCTATTGCTGCGGTGATCGAAGTGATCGGTGTCGCGATCGAGGCGCTGAAGGCGTCGGGCGTCAAGCATGTTACACTCGACCTGACCCTGCCTGATCTGGTTGATGCACTCGCCGCGGGTCCCTTGCCTTTGGCGCCTGACAGGATTGAAAGTGTAAAGACGGCGCTCGATGCCAAGGATGCAGGCGCGCTTTCCGCTGCAGATGTCACCGCTTACCTGCCGCTCATCGCTGCTGCCGGACCGATCGAAATGGCGATCGCCCAATTGCGTGCGATGGGGTTGGGCGTGACGCTCGAGGGCCGTTTGACGGCACTTGAGGCCATTGCTGCTGCGCTCGGGGATCGTGTCCGCGTCACACTAGACCCTACCGAACGCCATGGTTTCGAGTATCAAAGCTGGATCGGCTTTTCGCTCTTTTGCGAGGGCCTGGCGGGAGAAGCCGGGCGCGGAGGGAGTTACACGATCGTCCATACGGACGGCCGCGAGGAGCCTGCGATTGGCTTTTCGCTTTATCTAGACCCTCTGGTTGATCTTGGACTGATGCAAGCGAAGGCGCGGCGCATATTCATTCCGCTCGACGCGCCTGCGGGCGCTGCGGCATCGCTGCGGCAAGAGGGGTGGATCACGGTCGCGGCGATTGGCAAGGGATGCGATGCTACAGCGCTCGGATGCACGCATCGACTGACGGATGGTGTGCCCGACGCGTTATAGGGCGCGCTTGATAAAGGCATCGACCAATGCGGTCGCTACATCGCCTTCAACACCCAGGTCGCGATTTAGCTTCATATGGCTGGTGTCGCTAACCGCTACGGCCCTGGCCGCTTCTCCGGCGTTGTTCAATGCCGCGGCAAGGGTTTCGGACTGTGCACGCGAATCCGCCCGGCTATCGTCGAACAGGATCAACCAGCGCGCGACATTGGGGGCGCCGGCATAGGTGAGTGGCGAAAGTCGCTTTTGCGTCGCCCGGTCGGTGGAAAAGGCGTCGCGATACATTTTACCGAGCATCGGGCCCGCGTTCGCCATCTGACGCGGGACATCATAGCCAGCACCATCAAGCAGCACCGTCCCCCGAATTGCGGTGAGGGGCACACCCGTCGACGCCAGATAGCGCGGTTCGGTCGATATCAGCGCGGCAAGATGTGCGCCTGCGCTATGGCCCGTGAGGATGATGCGGTCGGGATCAAAGCCCAAGGAATTTGACTTGGCGCGCAGATAGGCGATCGCGGTGGCGATATCTGCGGCTTGCCCGGCTGGATCGGTCTCCGGGACGAGTCGATAGTTCAGCGAGGCAAATGCATAGCCCAAACCATTGTAATGGCTGGCCTTGTTCTTTGTTCCCGAAGCCTTGTCGCCGATTGACCAGCCTCCGCCATGGATGAAGACAATCAGCGCAGGTCGACCGCCCGATGGAGCCGGATAATAATCGAGGGCTTGCTTTTCGGCCGTGCCATACCGGTATGGCGTGCCGCTGGAGGCTCCGGCTTCGCGCTCGCTCCGCATTTTCATCAGGCTTTGTAGGCAAGGCCTAGACAGTGACTGATATTTGTCCCGCAGGCACGAGCGGATCACGTCACGGTCGCGCGTCATCCCGCAAAGCTGCACAATTTCCGCGCGGCACGAACGCTCAATTTGCGCGGGAAGCCGCGTCGCAATGCCAATGCTGGCCAGAGCCAGGCTCGCAACGAGAAGTTTCTTCATGATTGACCCCTTGATTTACGCATACTGGTGGACGTTGTGTCCATTTGCCAATACGGGCACGCCAGCGATTCCCTTCGAACTTGGAGCATAAAAGTGGCAAATGTCACCGTCATTGGCGCGCAATGGGGCGATGAAGGCAAGGGCAAGATTGTCGACTGGCTCGCCGAGCGCGCCGATGTCGTGGTCCGCTTCCAGGGTGGCCACAATGCAGGCCACACGCTCGTCGTTGGCAACCAGACCTACAAGCTCTCGCTGCTCCCCTCCGGGATTGTGCGCGGCACCCTGTCGGTCATCGGCAATGGCGTAGTGCTCGATCCCTGGCATTTCCGCGAGGAGGTTGCGAAGCTGGCAGGGCAGGGCGTGACGATTACGCCGAAAAACCTCGAGATTGCGGATAATTGCCCGCTGATCCTGCCTTTCCATCGCGATCTTGACGGTCTGCGCGAGGATGCCAGCGAGTTCAAGATCGGGACGACCCGGCGCGGGATTGGCCCGGCCTATGAGGACAAGGTCGGCAGGCGCGCGATCCGGGTGTGCGACCTTGCCCATCTTGACGATCTCGATCCGCAGATTGACCGGCTGTGCGCCCATCATGACGCGCTGCGTGCCGGGTTCAATCAGCCGCCGATCGATCGCGTTCGACTCAAGAACGATTTGGCTGAAATCGCGCCGCATATCCTGCCCTATGCCAAGCCGGTCTGGCATACGCTTGGCGAAGCACGGCGCGCTGGCAAGCGCATCCTGTTCGAAGGCGCGCAGGGCATGCTGCTCGATGTCGATCACGGCACCTATCCGTTCGTTACCTCGTCAAATACCGTTGCGGGCACGGCATCGAGCGGATCGGGGATCGGCCCCGGCGGCGTGGGCTTCGTGCTGGGGATCGTGAAGGCCTACACGACCCGCGTCGGCTCTGGCCCGTTCCCGACAGAACAGGATAACGAGATTGGCGAAATTCTTGGCACCCGTGGGCATGAGTTCGGGGTTGTGACAGGACGCAAGCGGCGCTGCGGCTGGTTCGATGCCGTGCTGGTACGCCAGTCGGCGGTGATTTCGGGTATTACCGGGATTGCGCTGACCAAGATCGACATTCTGGACGGGCTGGACGAGATCAAGATCTGCGTCGGCTATCTGCTCGACGGCAAGACATACGATTATCTCCCCCCGCACGCCACCGATCAGGCGCGGGTAGAGCCGATCTACGAAACTATCCCCGGCTGGAGCGAAACAACTGCCGGTGCCCGCAGCTTTGGTGCGCTTCCTGCCCCCGCAATCAAATATATCCGCCGCATCGAGGAATTGATTCAATGTCCGGTGACTCTGGTTTCAACCTCGCCACAGCGGGATGACACGATCCTCGTCCGCGATCCGTTCGAGGATTGATGCGGGGGGCGTTGATCCTGGCGAGCCTCGCGCTCATTGGTGCAGCGCCTCAGCAGGTGGATCGGATCGTTATCGACAAGAGCGCCCGAACATTGACGCTGCTTCGCGGCAACGCTGTTGTGCGCACCTACCACAGTCTCAAACTCGGTGACGCACCGTTGGGACACAAGCACTTCGAGGGGGATGAGAGGACGCCAGAGGGACTCTACAGGATCGATGGCCGGAACGCGACCAGCCACTATCACCTGAGCTTGCGGATTTCCTACCCCAACGCTGCGGATCGCGCCCAAGCTGCAAGGCTGGGACGTTCGCCCGGAGGGGATATCTTTATCCACGGACAGCCCAACTGGTCGCCGCTGGGCCGCATTCCGTATGACTGGACGGATGGATGTATAGCCTTGAGCAACGTTGAAATGGATGAAGTCTGGAAGCTGGTCAGGGCCGGAACAGCTGTAACGATCCGGCCCTGAGTTCAGAGTTTAGCTCCGCTTCGCCCGCCATTCGGCGCGCATTTTTTCATGAGCGGCCTTGCGTTCTTCGGGTGAGATCGTGCCGTCCTTGTTGGCATCGACCTTGTCGAAATGTTCCATCGGCCTCGCAAGCGCTTCTGCCAGCGAGACGCGACCATCCTTGTCGGCATCGGCGCGCTCGAACATGCGTCCGCCGTGCATCATCATTGCCATGCCGGGACGATGACCTCCGCCGTGGCGCATATGGCCGCCCTTATGCTCATCTTCGGATTTCGCACCTGGATTGGGCTCTCCCATCGCGATGCTTTCACGATGCCCCGCACCATGCTGGGCATCGAACTCGGCACGACTGATCGAGCCGTCGCTGTTGGCGTCCATCGCCTTGAAATGCTCGTCGCGCCTCTCGGCGACCATCTTGTCGCGCGCGCCTTCGGCTTCGGCTTTTACAATATAGCCGTCGCCATTGGCATCGACCTTCGCGAAATGCGTCTTGACCATGGTTTCGATGGCAGCCTTTGTCATCGGCCCTGTCATGCGGGCGTGCATGTCATGCCCACCCATTGCCGCCAGTGCCGGAATGGCAATCGCAATGCCGCAGGACGCGGCCAACAATATTTTCATCTTCATGTCTTGATGCTCCTGAAACCATCCCTTGGCGGCAAGGTTGCAGCAAAAAGCCTTTATCGTCGATGAACGGGAGGCTTAGCGCGAGTATTTCTCATCCATTTGGGCGACTGACGCTGCGATGAGCGCCTCCAGCACAGACTCATCCACATCGGCGAGTTGCTTGATGTAAAGGCAGGACTTGCCGGTTTTGAATTTTCCCAACCGCGACATGATCGCATCGTACGTGGAAAAGCCATCCACGATATAAAGCACCGTACTTCCTTTTCGCGGCGAAAAGCCGATGCGCAGCGAATCACCTTCCCGACCGCTTTCATATTTGTAATGGTAGCGGCCAAAGCCGATGATGCTGGACCCCCACATCGTGGGCGGCTCTCCCGACAGGCGTTCCATCATGGCGGAGATGGCCTTGGCATCGGCGCGTTGACGTTCATCAGCAATTGTATTGATGAACTTCGCCACGCTTTCGTTCGTGGCCTGAGTCTTGTTTTCAGCCATCCGACTCGCTCCGCCAAGGTTGAACTGTGACCAATTACCGCCTACGCGCTCACGCCGAAACAGCCAGCGATTTGGGAAGCCATGACCGACACAATCAACCGCGTTGTCCTCGCCTATTCGGGCGGGCTTGATACCAGCGTCATCCTCAAATGGCTGCAGCAAACCTATAATTGCGAGGTGGTGACCTTCACCGCCGACTTGGGGCAGGGAGAGGAGATCGAACCCGCCCGGCAAAAGGCGAGGCAGGCGGGCGTTAAGGAAGAGCATATCTTTATCGAGGATGTGCGCGAGGAATTCACCCGCGATTTCGTATTCCCGATGATGCGCGCCAATGCACTCTATGAGGGGCTGTACCTGCTCGGCACGTCGATTGCACGGCCGCTGATCGCCAAGCGCCAGATCGAGATCGCCAAGATGGTGGGGGCCGATGCGGTCAGCCATGGTGCAACCGGCAAGGGCAATGACCAGGTGCGCTTCGAGCTGGGTTATTATGCCTTGAACCCCGACATCAAGGTGATCGCCCCGTGGCGTGAATGGGATTTGACAAGCCGGACCGCGCTTATCGAGTTCGCCGAAAAGCACCAAATCTCCGTTCCCAGGGACAAGCGCGGCGAAAGCCCGTTTTCAACCGATGCGAACCTTCTCCACACCTCGTCTGAAGGCAAAGTGCTTGAGGATCCGTGGGAAGAAGTGCCCGACTATGTCTATTCGCGCACCAGCAACCCCGAAGACGCGCCCGACACGCCCGAGATCATCACCATGGATTTCGAACGCGGCGATGCGGTGGCGGTCAATGGCGAAGGCATGTCGCCTGCGACCCTGCTTGCCAAGCTCAACGATTATGGAAGGACGCATGGCATCGGGCGGCTCGACTTGGTCGAAAACCGTTTCGTAGGCATGAAATCGCGCGGCATGTATGAAACGCCCGGGGGCACGATCCTGCACCTCGCGCATCGCGGGATCGAGCAGATCACGCTCGATCGCGGCGCGGCGCATCTGAAGGACGAACTGATGCCGCGCTATGCCGAACTGATCTACAACGGTTTCTGGTTCTCGCCCGAACGTGAGATGCTCCAGGCCGCGATAGACCATTCGCAGGCGCATGTCTCGGGCACGGTGCGGCTGAAGCTGTACAAGGGCAGCGTGAGCGTGATCGGGCGCAAGTCTCCCAACTCGCTCTATTCCGAAAAGATCGTGACGTTCGAGGACGATGCCGGCGCCTATGACCAGCGCGATGCGGCCGGATTTATCAAGCTCAACGCGCTAAGGCTGCGCCTGCTGGGGCGACGTGGGTTGGGGTGATTTTGCGTAGCCGATAATGTCGATCGCCCGGTATTCGAAATGGGCGATCGATTTGCGGGTGTTGCCCAGCGCCTTTTCGAATTCGTCGTTGAGGTCATAGGGGCGCTTGCCTAGCCGGAATAGCCAGATGGTTGGCGTCCGCTGGCTAACCGGATCATTGGCGATTTCTGCCAGACGTTTTGGCGTCAGTGATTGCACGCCGCGGCTTCCCGTAGGATACCAGCCCGCCGGATCGCGCGCGGGGATTTCGCTCGGGATCGACCGGATTGCTGCTTCTTGGTGGCGCAAGTCTTTGAAGGCGTTGCGTAGCGGCAAGGCGCCCTCATTAGGATAGGCATAGACGAGATCACCCGGCCCGAGCCTGGGAGCCAGCCAGCGCACGGCCCGATACCAGTCCTGATCCGGCCCCATGTGCTGTACTTGCAAGACGCCAATCGCGGTCACAATACAAAGCAATGCGAGGCCCGTCCGTGTCCAAAGCCCCAAACTCGCGCCGAGGCCGATGAGTATCACCATCGGTATGCTACAACTGACAAGAGTCCGAACAAGGAAAACCGGCGCAATCGTTATGCTGATTCCGATCGACAAAAGGATCGGGACAATTGCCAGAACAAGCAGGGCCGCGCCGAGTCGACTTGCCTCGTCGCCCATAGACCGCATTCCGAACCCGACAAGAATCAGGCCGCCCCCGACTGCGTAGATAGTTGGCCATCCATATATGAGCATCAAATGAACTGGGAGGGACGAGGGCACAAACGCCAACCATGTCGAATGCGTCCATGTTGGAGCTTGATCGAGCAGCATCAGGAGGGCGGGAAGAGCCGCGAGAAAAGCAAGGCCATGTCCGATGACAAAGGCTCGCATATGCCGTCTTGCCATCGTCATCGGTCCGATCAGAATCAGCAGCGCCATCACCATCGCGACAACAAACAGTGACCCCAGATTGTGCAGCCAAATCATGAGCGGTAGGCAAGTGAGATAGGTAGCGAATAGCGTTTTTGCGAGCTTGCCATTCGTCCGGTGAAGCCGAGCCAATCGTACCAGTGCCCAGACAGCGATCGAATAAACGAGGATCGTCATGTAGTAAGGCCGAACGAAGCGGGCAAGGTCGACCAGCGACGGTAGGATAGAGGCCAGCGCCAGAGCGCAAAGCGGGACCATTCGGTCATCCTTGTGAACAAGCAGCGCAACCTCGCGCGCGGCGAACCAGATCACTGGCAGCGTCGTTAGGCCGATGACGACACCAAACGTCCTCAACGCAAAGACAGATGTGCCTGCAACCAGCATCCAGCACCTGAGTAGTGCAGAATAGAACGGCGGATGGGTTTCATATCCGGGCAGGATGTTCCAGATGAACCAGAAACCCTTGCCAGCACCAAAAGCACTATAGGATTCGTCCAGTGAAAGCGGCCAGAAGTCCAGCCGGTTGAAGCGGATCAACACCGCTATCAAACCGATTACGGTAACTAGAAGGCCCATCCGGCGGTTTGAGATGCTGCTCATCTGACTTCGTCCCAGCGTGGCGTTCGAGCGACGCCGTGAAGCATCTGGAAAAGGAACGCACCCAGCAGGAGTGGCGCAATCCACAAACCGGCCTTGTTCATGTAGATGATCACGGCCGGAAGCAGGAAGATGACCGATGCCATCAGTGCGGGCCAGATGCGCACTGCCCGGCTCGCTTCGGTCAGCAAGATGAGGCTGGCAAGGCCGACCACGGTCATGTCATAGTTGAAGGCGTAAGGCAGGATAAGGAAGGTGGCGACGGCGGCAGCCAGACCGGCACGATGCGGATCGGCAGGGAGGTATCGCCACATCAGGATGATCACGATGACGGCCACCGCGACTTGCGCAGGCCAGACCAGTTGTGCCGGAAAGCCGTACGCAAAAAGGGCTGGTGAAAGCGTCGGCATCATTTTGGCAAAATAGGTGTGCGTAGCGTGGAGCAGATTCAATTGGCTTTGCGACGTGCTTTCAAGATAGGTTTTCCAAAGGTCTACCCCGAAAAGCAGGATTGAAACCC
>JANNLW010000204.1:0-1669 GCA_031397145.1 Sphingomonadales bacterium
ATCTCGATTTCAAAGTCATCGGCGCCTATTGGACCGACCACGCCGCCATCTGCTGCCGTCACATAGCCAAGGCCACATGATGCGCCCAGCGTGTGCGCAAACATGCCGGAACGGATGTAACCGGCGATACGGTCGCCCTGCCAGATCGGCTCGTTGTGATAGAGCATTGGCTCAGGCGATTTGAGCAGGAACTGGACGAGCTTTTGCCTGAGCCCGTCTTCCTTTTGCTTCAGCAAAGCCTCGCGCCCGATAAAGCCCCCAGCCTTGTCCATCCTCACCGCAAAGCCAAGACCCGCCTCAAGCGGCGTATCCTCGTCCGTGATGTCATGGCCCCAGTGGCGATAGCCCTTCTCCATGCGCAGGGCGTTGAGCGCGTGATAGCCACAGTGTTTCAGGCCGAACGCTTCGCCGGCCGCGACGATTTCATCATAGACGCCGGTCATGAACTCGGTCGGGATATAGAGCTCCCAACCCAGTTCACCGACATAGGTGATCCGCGAGGCGCGCACGATGGCATAGCCAAGCTCGATCTCCCGAGATGTGCCGAAGGGGAAGGCTTCGTGAGACAGATCATTGGGCGTGATCGACTGGAGCAGCGCACGGGAATTCGGCCCCATGATCGAGATGACACCCATTGCTGAACTGACGTTGGTCAGCACCGCATGTGCATCATCCGGCGTGTGACGCTTGAGCCAGTTGAAGTCCTTGATCTCGGTTTCGGCACCAGTGACGATCAGATAGGCGGTTTCATTGAGCCGTGTGACGGTCAGGTCTGCCTCGATCCCGCCCTTTTCGTTGAGCCATTGCGTATAGACCAGCTTGCCCGGTGCAACATCGACATCATTGGCGCACACCCGATTGAGCACCCGCATTGCATCGCGACCTTCCAGCCGGAATTTCGCGAATGACGATTGGTCGAACAGGCCAACCGCCTCGCGCACGGCCTTGCATTCGGCTGCATTGGCGTCGAACCAGTTCTGGCGGCCATAGCTATATTCATATTTGGGCGCACTGCCCGGCTCTCCATACCAGTTGGGGCGTTCCCAGCCGAATGCTTCGCCGTGGCACGCACCCGCTGCCGCAACCCGGTCATGGATCGCAGAGCGACGCACACCGCGGGCGGTTTCATACTGTTTGAACGGGAAGTGCGTTGCATAGAGCAGCCCAAGGCTCTCGCTCACCCGCTCGCGCAGATATTTGCGGTTGATTTGAAAAGGCATGTTCCGGCGGATGTCGACGGTCCATAGGTCTGCAGGCGGAATACCGTCACGGATCCAGTCTGCCATGACCTTGCCGACGCCACCTGCCGATTGCAGGCCAATGGAATTGAGACCTGCAGCGACGAAACAGCCCTTGAGCTCCGCGCTCTCCCCGAGGTGATAGCGAACATCGGGAGTAAAACTTTCGGGACCGCAGAAGAATTTCTGGATGCCTGCATTTTTGAGCGCAGGCACGCGGCGCATCGCATCGACCAATACGGGTTCGAAATGCTCAAAACTTCCGGCAATCTCGTCAAAGCAGAAATCTTCCGAAATGCCGTCCATTCCCCATGGCCGCGAATTCGGCTCAAACGCGCCGACGAGCAGCTTGCCTGCGTCATGTTTGTAATAGCCGCAATAATCATAGTCGCGCAGCACCGGGAGGCTCGAATCCAGCCCCTCCACCCCTT
>JANNLW010000259.1:0-11091 GCA_031397145.1 Sphingomonadales bacterium
GCCGTACTTGCCGAGCATGAGGCCTATATACTGGCCATGCGAAACTTGGGCATTGAAGTCCATGTCTTGCCTGCCGCCGAAAATTTTCCGGATTCGATCTTCGTCGAGGATAGTGCGCTGGTTTTTTGCGAAGGCGCGATCTTGCTCAGGCCCGGCGCTGAAAGCCGTGCAGGGGAGACGACTCTCATGGCTCCGGTACTCGCGCAACACTTCGACACATTGCTCACTCTGACCAAAGGTCATGTCGATGGCGGTGATGTTTTGGTGACACCCGACGCGATCGTGATCGGTCTTTCCAACCGCACGGATCGGGAGGGCGCTGAGGCGCTTTGCGCGTTATTGGACACGCTCGGCAAGCGAGCAATTGTTGCCGACACCCCGCCCGGCATCCTCCATTTCAAGACCGGGTGTGGGATGCTTGATGAGGAAACTGTATTTGTGGCGCCTCAGCTTGCCGATTGTCCGGCCTTTGCCGGCCTTGGTGTCCTAGTGACGCCAGAAGGCGAAGAAGGCGCAGCAAATGTCCTTCGTGTCCGCGACAGGTTGTTCATCGGCGATCAATGGCCAAGGAGCCTTGATCTTATCGAACAGCGTGGCATTCGAACACAAAGCCTTTCAGTCACGGAGATCGCCAAGATTGACGCTGGGCTATCCTGCATGTCGCTGCGTTGGTGCGCCGATTGAACTCCGGCGCGCGCGGTGGCAGAACATGACCATGACACTTTCAGCTGATCTCTTCTGGTCCTTCCGCTCGCCCTATTCCTACCTCGCCACACGGCGCTATCGTGCGCTGACGGAGCAATATGATCTGACAATCAACCTGCGCCCGGTTTACCCACTCGCGATACGCCAGCCCGATTTCTTCGAGCGTAACCATCCGAACTGGCTGCGCTATACAATGCTCGACATGTTCCGCGTTGCGCAGTTCCATGACATCCCGTTCGGCCCGCCACGTCCCGATCCGATTCTCCAGGACTTCATGACCCGCAAGATTTCTGCTGATCAGCCATACATCTTCCGCTTGACCCGAATGGGGCAGGCCGCGGCACGGCGGGGGAAGGGCCTCGCTTTTGCTGACGAGGTGTCCCATCTGATATGGGGTGGCGCCGAAAACTGGCACGAAGGCGATCACCTTGCTGAAGCCGCAGAGCGGGCCGGACTGAGCCTGTCCGAACTCGAAGTCGAGGCAGCGGCAGAACCCGAAACACTCGATGCCGAAATTGCCGCCAATCAGGCTGCACTTGAAGCAGGTGGTCATTGGGGTGTGCCCACACTTGTATTCGATGGAGAGCCATTTTTCGGACAGGACCGGATTGAAATGGCCGTCTGGCGAATGCAACAAAAGGGGCTGGAGGCGCTCGTATGAGCGCGACCGAAGTTCAATATTTCCTTGCGAGGGATGGCACCAGGCTGGCTTGGCACGAGATGGGCACGGGAAGGCCGCTCCTGCTGCTTCATGGTTTCATTAGCGATTCAATGACCAACTGGATCACCTATGGCGCCGCGGCGCACCTGGCTGCTGCGGGTTTCCGGTGCATCATGCCCGATCTTCGCGCGCACGGGAGGAGCGACAAACCGCATGATCAGGCAGCCTATCCGCCTGACATACTGGCCGATGACCAGTTTGATCTCATCGCGTATCTGGGTCTCAAGGACTATGATCTGGCGGGTTACTCGCTCGGCGCACGCACCGTCGCCCGAATGCTGGCGAAGGGTGCGACGCCCAAGCGCGCGATCCTTTCGGGAATGGGGTTGGCGGGATTGATCAACACCGGGCATCGGGGCGCCCATTTCCGCAACATCCTGCGCAATATCGGACAGCACCCAAAAGGCTCGCCTGAATGGATGGCAGAGGCCTTTCTCAAGTCCACAGGCGGGGATCCGCTGGCGCTGGACTTGATCCTCGACAGCTTTGTCGACACGCCTCGAGAGACACTTTCAGGTTTTGATCTGCCGATCGGCATCATTTGTGGCGAGCAGGACCGGGATAATGGTTCTGCAGCGGCGCTGGTCGATCTTTTGCCGGATGGGGAACTGATTACCATTCCCGGCAACCATATGAGTGCAGCCACGAAGCCTGAGTTCGGCCGCGCGATTGTGGATTTTTTTGCAAAAAGGCCGATGAAGCAGAGCTTCACCGGCCTTCATACGCCCCCCGGGTAGGAAAGAGCAGTCAGCAGAGTTGAACGTCAGGCGACCTGGGCGAGTTCCTCGGTCTCCTCTTCGCGCAGGACATATCCACGTCCCCAGACGGTCTCGATGTAGTTGTCACCGCCGCACGCCAGGCTGAGCTTCTTGCGAAGCTTGCAGATGAAGACATCAATGATCTTGAGTTCGGGCTCGTCCATCCCGCCATAAAGGTGGTTCAGGAACATTTCCTTGGTCAACGTGGGGCCCTTGCGGAGCGAAAGCAGCTCGAGCATCGCATATTCCTTGCCCGTCAAATGCACGCGGCTGCCATCGACCTCGACGGTCTTGGCATCGAGATTGACGGCCAGCTTGCCGGTACGGATGACGGATTGAGAATGCCCCTTGGAACGTCGGACGACCGCATGGATGCGGGCAACCAGTTCTTCGCGATGGAAGGGTTTGGTGACATAATCGTCAGCACCGAAGCCAAACGAGCGAACCTTTGAATCCATTTCGCTGATACCAGAAAGAATGAGCACAGGCGTTTGAACCTTTGCGACCCGAAGCTTTTTCAGCACGTCATAGCCATGCATGTCAGGCAGGTTGAGGTCTAGGCAGATGATGTCGTAGTCATAGAGCTTGCCAAGATCGAGGCCTTCTTCGCCCAGATCAGTGGTGTACACATTAAAGCCCTCATTGGTGAGCATGAGTTCGATTGCCTTGGCAGTCGTTGGTTCATCCTCAATCAGCAAAACACGCATGGGCAAACCCCCTTTTGATAGTCCATCGCGGCATCCGGACGACCCAATTGATGGCCCCGGTGCAAACTCTATTAACCAAATTTGTAATGAAGGGAAAAGGTTAATTTTGCGTAAACCCGCCTGACTCCACGAGTCGCGAGGTACGAAGGTCAAACAGGTCGGAAACCAGTTGGTAACTTCGGCACCGTGCGTCGTGATCGGGCAGGATGTTCACGAGCATCAATTCATCGGCTCCATATATCTTCGCAACGTGGTCCAGGCCTTCACGAACCTCCTCCGGCGTTCCGACTGTTGTCCGTCTGCGCCGCTGGGGAATCTCGCGCGATGCGGCCCATTCGACCGCTGTTTCGACTGATGGCACCGCGATCAGTTCGCCACGCACGAGATACGAAAACATCATCTGCGCAGGCAGGGCAAGGCGCATCGCCGTGTCATGATCATCCGCCGCTATCACCCATGTCGCGATCATCAGGTAAGGATTTTCAAGCCAACGCGAAGCCCGAAAACTGGAACGATAGATCTCGGCAAGCGGCACCGCATCGGAATTGATGAAATCCGCAATGCAATAGGGCAGCCCTGTCTCGCCCGCCCAAGCCGCGCTGTCTGTAGACGATCCGAGCAACCAAAGATCAGGCGATCCGCCGTGTCCGCTTGGTAATGTATCCCGTAAGGAGGCGAACGGATGATCCCCAGGCAAGCCGTCGCCCAGATAGGCGATGATTTCCGCGAGATTTTGGGGAAAGTCATTGATCGGCATCTGCCGGGACCGGTCTCGCTGAAGCGCAAAAGCCGTTCGCTGGTCACTGCCGGGCGCGCGGCCCAGCCCAAGATCAATGCGCCCCGGCGCAAGCGCAGAAAGCATTCGAAACGTCTCGGCGACCTTGAATGGGGAATAATGTGGCAACATGATCCCACCGGAACCGACACGAATATGCTCGGTAGCCAGCGCAACAGGGCCAATAAGCGCCTCTGGTGCAACGCCGGCCAGTCCGGGAGATGCATGATGTTCCGCAAGCCAATACCGATGATAGCCCAGCGCATCGCAGCGCTTTGCAAGGTCGATCGTGTTGGCCAGGGCGTCGGCAGAGGTCAGTCCCTGCGCGATAGGGGACTGGTCGAGAACGGAAAGGCGATAGGGTGGGGGCATCCGCTCTCCATAGCCGGGTTTTGCCAGCCTGCCAGCCTTGCCTTTCGCTTCGTAGCGGACTAGTCGAACCCGGGGTTCTGGCGGAGGGAAAGATGAGCGAAGCTGATCCAATCCGCCCGGATGTTCTTCTGGTTGATCCCCATCTTGATGAAGATGATCATCTGAAATCGGTTTTCGTGCGCCAGGTATTCGATGCAGTCGAAGCCGGCGAAGATGAACGTGTTCGAGAACTGGTCTCACCGCTTCATCCCGCCGATATTGCCGATCTGTTCGAACAGGCGCCTTCGGAACTACGCTCGGCTCTGGCCGCGTCGCTTGCAAACCTGCTCGACGGCGATGTGATATCCGAACTGAACGATCATGTCCGCGAAGAGCTGATTGACACGCTCGATCCTAACGAAATTGCGGATATTGCGAGCGAACTCGAGACCGATGATGCGGTCGCCATTATCGAGGACATGGAGGAAGAGGATCAGCGCGCCGTGTTGCGTGCCCTTTCTCCCGATGATCGCGCCGCAATCGAAGAAGCGCTGTCTTACCCTGAGGAATCCGCCGGGCGCCTGATGCAGCGCGACCTGATCGCGGTTCCCGAGCACCTGACGGTTGGTCAGGTTATTGATTATCTCCGCGATAATCAGGATCTTACGACCGACTTCTGGGAAGTCTTCATCGTTGATCCGCAGCACAAGCCAATCGGCACAGCGCATTTGAGCTGGATACTCCGCACGCCCCGTAATGTCGGCATGGCCGATGTCATGAAGCGCGAGCAAACCCTCATTCCAGTCGATATGGATCAAGAGGAAGTTGCGCTCCGCTTTCAGAAATACGCTCTGATTTCGGCGGCTGTGATCGATTCCGCCGGGCGTCTTGTCGGCATGATCACCGTCGACGATATTGTGCACGTTATTCAGGATGAAGCCGGTGAAGACATACTAAAGCTTTCCGGCGCCGGTGATGGCGATATCAACGAACCCATTCTTGAAAGCTATCAGAGCCGCGTACGCTGGCTGATCGCCAACCTGATTACTGCGCTCGTCGCATCGTCGATCATCCGCCTCTTCGAAGGCACGATTGCACAGATGGTAGCGTTGGCAACATTGATGCCGATCGTCGCCGGGGTGGGCGGGAATGCAGGCACACAAACCATGGCTGTCGCCGTCCGCGCGATTGCAACCAACCAACTAACCCAATCGAATACCGTGCGCACGATCACGCGGGAAATTCGCGTCGCCTTCCTCAACGGCGCTACGGTGGCAATCGTGATCGGAATCGGTGTCGGGTTCGTCTTTGCCAATCCCCAGCTTGGCATGGTCATCGCCGCGGCCATGATGACCAACATTGTTTTTGCGGGTTTTGCCGGCGTTATGGTCCCCGTTATCCTCGATAGACTGGATGTCGATCCAGCCGTTTCATCGTCGGTTTTCGTGACAATGATTACCGATTCGATGGGGTTCTTCGCATTTCTTGGTCTCGCGACACTTTCGGGTATCACAGGCTAGGCAATGCTTCATCTGACCAGAGTCGCCTATGGGTGTGACAGTTACGAGATGTTGGCTACGCGCGTTGCTGCTCGGGAAGCCGAAGGGTCGCTGAAACTGACGACGCGATATCGTCCGAAGCGCCATGAGGAAATTATTGGTGGTTCGTTGTTCTGGATCCTCAAGCACCGGCTCGTCGGGCGATGCGAAATTCTCGGTTTTGAAGATGCCGACGCTGGACGGACCCATATCATCCTCAAGCCACAGCTGATCCCGGTCGACCCCGTACCGCGCCGCGCGCATCAGGGCTGGCGCTATCTGGCTGCCGCCGACGCGCCGCCGGATTTTTCGGATGTCTGTGAGGCAGGAGACGAATTGCCGCGTGATTTGAATCAGCAGCTCGCGGAACTGGGCCTCGTCTAATCGCCGCAGCTTGCGCTGCCAGCCCCAAGGTTTTCTACCAAACAACTCGGTTTACCGATGATGCGGACGTCTCCCGCACCGTTCTGTTTAACATCTGCCGTTCGCATCGCCCTGATAATTATCCGGCCTGACGTGGACGATGCGACCTTGAGATCGCTTGCCGTCAACTGGGTCGCGTCAAGATCGCCTGACCCGGTGACATTGGCATCAAGGTTTTTGGCGGTTCCTGAAACTGTGATCCGTCCTGCTCCGTTGAGGCGAACCGTCGCATTGTCGGATGCAAGTTTTACTACGTTGATCTGGCCGCTGCCGTTCAGCGAGATGTTTGTTGCGATCCCGCGCATTTCAGAGGCGCTGATCGAGCCGCTGCCAAGCAATCTCAAATCCGTGAGCCTTGGCAGGATGATCACAAGCTTCGCGGCCTTGTGCGGTTGTTCCTTCCAGCTGGAACGCGCCTTTGTGAGGGTCTTGACGGTCAAGACACCGCTGCTGGAGTTCACCGATATCATATCGAGTGCGGCAACATCGCCAGACGCGATTACCGACGTTGCACGACCGGTCTGAATAACCACATTGAACGGTCCAAAGACCTGGACATGATCAAAGTCCGAAATCGCATATCGCTTTTCAGCGGCCGGTGAAGGGCCGGAAAGAAGCAGCGGCAGCGCCACCAGCGCCAAGCGGACCAGTCGGGATTTCATCCTCAAGTGATAGGCTGGATGGCAAGTTGCGTCGAGTGTGCCAATCAGATTTTGCAGGTCACACTTCCCGAACCGAGCTTTGACGTCTTGCATTGGCTGGTGCCGGTTATCTGGACATCGCCTGAACCCATGAGTGAGACAGACGCGCTACTGGTCGCCCGCACGCTGGCGTTGCCCGATCCGGCAAGCGAAATCTCGGCAGTTTCTGATTCAAGTGTCTTGGCGGCAATGTCGCCAGAGCCCGCACTCGATATGTCGACCAGCTTCGTCTGCCCGCCAATCGTCAGGTCGCCAGATCCCGCAAGATTGAGGTTTACGGTCTTGGCCTGGACATTGCCGATATTAAGGTTTCCCGATCCTGCAAGTGATGCCAGGAAGGCATCAGCCGCTGCTCGATCAACGCTCATGTCGCCCGATCCCGAGAGTTTCGCGCCGCGAATGACTGGCATGGTCACCGTCACTTTGACGCCCTTGTCGCCCTTTCGCGACCAGCCAATGTGCCAGGATGAACCGGACTTACGACCGATCTTGAGCACGCCGTCCTCAACAATGATCTCAAGCTGATCCAGCGACGATTGCGGGCCGGTCGCAGATACGGCAAAGCCCTTGCCAGTCATGACGTTGACGTCGTCCGATCCTCGCAGTGCAACCTGATCAAAATTGCTTAGCGCAAAACTGCGGCTGCTAATCGCGGGGCCCTCTGTGGCATTGGTTTCAACATGGCCGCATGATGCGAGGATCAAGGCAGGAAAGGCAAGGGCGGCGTAGCGCATAAGAAATCTCCCGGGTGTGTGTATTAGATATATAATACACACACCCGGGAGAGCAATCAAGCCGAAATTGTTGTTGTCGAATCAGACTTCAACGGGAACCGCAACCTTGTTGTAGATTTCCGCCGATTTCTTGAGGATTTCGATCAGTTTCTGGATCGCCGTCGGCTCGTCGACCTGCTCCATCGCCGCGAGTTCGCGGGCAAGACGGCTGCACGCGGCTTCGAAAATCTGACGCTCGGAATAGCTCTGCTCGGGCTGGTCTTCGGCACGAAACAAGTCGCGGACCACTTCGGCAATCGACACAAGGTCGCCCGAGTTGATCTTGGCTTCATATTCCTGCGCGCGACGCGACCACATGGTGCGCTTGACCCGGGGCTTGCCCTTCAGCGTCTGAAGCGCTTCCTGCATCTGCTTGTCGGAAGAGAGCTTGCGCATTCCGACGCTTTCGGCCTTGTTCGTCGGCACGCGCAACGTCATCTTTTCCTTTTCGAAGCGCAGCACGTAAAGTTCGAGCGACATGCCCGCAATTTCCGAATTCTGCAGTTCGATGACACGGCCTACGCCATGCTTGGGATAAACAACATAATCGCCGACAACGAAATCGAGCGCAATTGAAGCCATGTGAACACACCTTTCCGATGAATCGAGCATCAAAGCCAGTCGCCCGAATCCGCTGTGCGGACCGGTTCTTTGGCGATGGCGTCTAAAAAATCTCCTCCACGAATGCAGGCGCATCCGTTTCTTGGGTAACCCTTTAACAGATTCGTAACAAAAATACCAGCCTTGGTCAATTTGTTGCGTGCGGCTTTGATGACGCCTTCCCGAAAGCCTTAAACCTGCATGCCGGAGCGGCAACTATTTGAGAGATCGAAACGTAAGCCAGCTAGACGGATAAGGCCCGCAAACAGTTGAGCGCGGTCCTTCCAGGATCGATCAATCCCCTTCGCCGGGTTCTGCCGAGAAATATTTGTCATATTTCCCTTCCTCGCCCTTGTGCTCATCGGCGTCGGCGGGCGCTTCGCGGCTTTTGGTAATGTTGGGCCAGCTGGCGGAGAAACTGGTGTTCAGTTCAAGCCATTTTTCGAGGCCGCTTTCGGTATCGGGCAGGATCGCTTCGGCGGGGCACTCGGGTTCGCACACGCCGCAATCAATGCATTCGCTGGGGTTGATGACGAGCATGTTCTCGCCCTCATAGAAACAGTCGACCGGGCAGACTTCCACACAATCCATATATTTGCACTTGATGCAGGCCTCGGTCACGACATAGGTCATCGGTATCTCTCCCCGGAACAATCTCTTTACGCCTAGAATCAGCGATGGCTCACGTCAATCGGCTCTGGTGCAATCATGTCGGCGTAACAGGCCATGGCTTCGGAAGCAGGGCCGCGACGCGTCGGGATGGCGAGGACGCGGATCGCGCGAACCTGGCTGCCCATTGCCATTGTGATCGTCTGGCCGATGCGGATATCGGCGTGAATGCTCGTGACGGGCCGGCCATCGATGCGCATCCGCCCCGCATGGATCAGTGAGACCGATTTGGCGCGGCTCTTGGCGAGCCTCACGAAATAGAGAAATTTGTCGAGTCTCAGGACGCACCCCTTGCGGTCCATTGGCGCAAGGCTTCAAAGCTCGAACTGGCTGGGGCGGCGGCGGTAGGGCTACGCTTTCGTCCGCGCCAGCGCCAGAGTTCGGGATTGGCAGGACCCGACGGAAAGAAACCCAGCCCCCGCAGAATTTTAGCCAGTGTGGCGTCGCCGACCCCCATTTGGGTCGCAATTTGGGTGTCAGGAGCAAACACTAGTTTGCGCCCTCGCTGGTCATGGAGCGCACGCGCAATTCGTTCGACCAGATCGATACGAAGCATCTGCTCGCCAAATCCACGATAGCCGGCATCGCGTGCGCTAGCCGACAGATCGGGAGAAGGGTGATCGAGAAGGGTCAGCCCCGGCATCGGCAGGGGTGGCATTGGCTTTCCGCGGTGGATAGCCAGAAGCGCCAATCGGATGCGCGTTGCTTCGGGCTTTAGCAGGCCATGATGAAAGATATCGAGCGCGCCAATCACGACTCCCGCCTGTCGAAGCCGTCGCCTTTCCTGGGGGGTGAGGGCATCAAGGCTGGCTTCGATCGGGGTCCGGGCACAAACTCCGCTGGCGCTGGCCAAGGATCCTGCAACAGCCCGAACCGTGGCCGGAATGTGCGGATCCTTCGAGAGCGTCAGCAGAGATTTCAACGGCGCAAGACGCGTTTCGAGCAGGTGGTCAAGCCAGTACGTCAGGCGCTGGAGAATCTGCGCACGCAGTTCCGCCGGCAGTTTCAACAGGGCGGGATGGAGCGCCAGCGCCGGTGAAAGCAGGGCTCGACCGCGAACGAGCGTCGCGACAGACGCATTTTTCCAACCGATATTGACCGGTAGACCGGCGCATGTGACCAATGTGAAATCGCGATCCGGCGCGCCGACAAGTAATTGCGCACGACGAGCCATTTCCTTGGGAAGTTCGCGTTCAACCGCGGCTGTGAGGCGTTTGCGATCCTCAAGCCGTGCGAGGTGATCGATCCTCATATCGAAACCGTCGAGCCGGCCCAGCGGCTCGCCTTCGACCGTTATCGATCCTTCTTCTCCGAAACGCACGTCCAGCGCCGTTGCTTCTGCGCCCATGCTTCGGACTAGCAATGTCGTGCGCCGATCGACAAATCTCTGCGTCAGCTTCTCGTGAAGGGCATCGGAGAGCCGTTGTTCGAGTGCGCGGGCTGCATCGGCCCAATGCTCGGGTTCGGCAAGCCAGTCGCGTCGTTGGGTGGCATATGCCCAAGTCCGCACGGCAGCAATTCGCGTTGTCAGAGCTGTGATGTCGCCCTTGATTGTGTCCAGCCTGGCCAGTTCGGCAGCAATAACATCTGAGGGAATTACTCCGATATCCGATACAAGATGTTGAAATATTGAGAAAACCTGACGCGCGTGAAATTCTGCTCCCATATGGCGAAAATCGGGAAGGCCGCAGACTTCCCAAAGCCGGGACACGGCAGCCGGATGCCTAACCATCGCGGGAAGCGTCTGGTCTTCTGCCAGTCGCTTGAGCACGGCAAGATCAACCGCCTCGGGCGCAGGCCGCAGCTTGGGGTGATCGGGTGGAGCCTCCAGTGCGCCGATCAATGTATCGATGCTGTCAAACTGTGGGTCAGCGTTTCGCCAGTAAAGATGGTCAAGTGGTGTGAAGTGGTGGTTCTCGATCCTGTCGATTTCGATTTCGGTAAAATCGGGCTGGCGAAGTCCGCCGGCGAGTACGCCAAAGCTTCCATCGCGCTGATGTCGGCCCGCACGACCGGCGATCTGGGCCATTTCGGACGTCAGCAGGCGCCGCTGGCGCTTGCCATCGAATTTGGAAAGGCTGGCAAAGGCGACGTGACCGAGATCAAGGTTGAGTCCCATTCCGATGGCGTCGGTCGCGACCAGATAGTCAACCTCGCCGGATTCGAACATTGCCACCTGCGCGTTGCGGGTACGCGGAGAAAGCGCCCCCATGACCACCGCCGAACCGCCCCGGGTCCGGCGGATCATTTCGGCAATGCCATACACTTCCTCGGCGGAGAACGCGACAATCGCCGAACGAGGTGGCAGGCGAGAGAGTTTCTTCGGCCCGGCATAAGTGAGGCTAGAAAACCGGGGGCGCTTTGTGATTT
>JANNLW010000269.1:0-4354 GCA_031397145.1 Sphingomonadales bacterium
CGCCCGTAAAGCGCGTCGCCTATCGCGTCGAGCCGACCCGCCAGGGCCAGAGCCTCGACTACGACAAGCTGATCATGGAAGTCGAAACCAACGGCGCGGTGAGCCCCGTGGACGCGGTGGCCTATGCCGCGCGCATCCTCCAGGACCAGCTGCAGGTGTTCATCACCTTCGACGAGCCGAAGAAGAAACTGGACGGCGAGGCCAAGCCGGAACTGCCGTTCAACCCGGCTCTGCTGAAGAAGGTGGACGAGCTGGAACTCAGCGTCCGTTCGGCCAACTGTCTCAAGAACGACAATATCATCTATATTGGCGATCTTGTGCAGAAGACCGAAGCCGAAATGCTCCGCACTCCCAACTTTGGCCGCAAGAGCCTGAACGAGATTAAGGAAGTGCTTTCGTCGATGGGCCTGCGTCTCGGCATGGACATCCCTGGCTGGCCCCCCGAGAATATCGAGGAAATGGCCAAGAAGCTCGAGCAGGAACTGCTGGGCTGAGTCCTGGCATCTGAATGAAAACCGAAAGGGCCTCGCGGGAACGCGGGGCCTTTTCTATTGCAAATCGGTTTGAACAGATTGCTCCGTTCGGTTCGCCGCAGCGTTAACTTTTCGGCAGGCCTTGGCCGGATACGTCTCTCATGTGATTGTGCCGGTTCGAGACGTCGGACCGCGCCAGTGGTGGAGGGCAAGATGGGCGAAATGGTTCGGAAGCTGGCGGTTTCATCGCTTTTGGGCGTGATATTGCTTTCAGGCTGTGCGTCGAATCCGGTAAAGCCTGTGCAAGTTCGTCCGTCTGTTCCGACACCTCCAACCACCGCCGCACCGCGGCCTTTCGCCACGATCAATGCCAATCTTTCTGGCAACGAAGCACTTTGGCATATGCGCTCTGCCTTGAACGTCGCGGCGTTGAGTTGCCGAACCAGGAAAACATCCAGCGTGGCCCCTGCATACAACCGGATGATCGCGCGTCACAAGGCCGTGCTGGCTACTGCCAATGCCGCGGAAGTGGCACCGTTTCGCGCGCGCTACGGTGCGAAATGGGCAGGGCCTTATGATACGCATGCTACGAAGGTCTATAATTTCTTCGCCATGCCGACAGCACAGGCACAATTCTGCACTGTCGCCACGCAGGTGCTGGCCAAGACAAATGCAATCGCGCCGGATGCTCTCATCGACTTTGCGCCAAAGGCCTTGGCCCAACTCGAAGCTCCCTTTTTAACGCGGCAGTCAGTCGCGAGACGCTGATGCGACTTAGCTGGTTGCCGCTCCGGTGATCCAGATTACGGACATCGCGATGATCGCAAGCAAGAGCGACGCTGCAAGCACATAGCGGACAATATGAGGTTGGCTGCCGCCGCTGGCCTCTTCTTCCGTGACGTGAATTTCTTCGCCTTCCATTCGCATGGTCTTTCTCCTGCGGGAGATGGGAACCGTCTGGCCCACTTCACGATCCATAACACTGTTTAACTGCTTGCAACAGCATCGCATCGTATTTGAGAACACCGTTGCTTGTCGAGCATAACCGGTTTCGTTAGACTCGATTCGATGAGAAGAATCGGCCACTTTTTCTTGGCAAAACTGTCTGCTGCCACGTTTTTGATGGCATTGGTCGGCCCCGTTTGTGCAGCCGAAACGCTTGAGGGCAATTATCTGCTTTCGCAGGTCGACAATGCAGGCGGCGAACTGCAGCTGCAAGCCAGCGGTCGTTACGAATGGTTTATCAATGCTGGAACGGTTAATCGAAAAAGCGCCGGTCGATGGCTGCGGGCGGGTGGCATCATTGCGTTGACGCCTGATGATCCTGAAAATCCATCAGGTATCACTTTTGGGGTTCTAACAGCGCCATGGGATGACGATGCCGAGCGGCGGTATCTTCGCGCGACGTTCGAGAGTGATTGGGCGAATGTTTTGGAGCGGTGCCCGCTTTTTACGGTCAAGGTGCCGCAATTCGAGGGTTTTGCGGCCGATGATTCACGGGATTGGCACGCATATGCTCGGACTGCGCAGTTGGCGGTCAATGCGGCACACCGCAAGGCCAACGCAGCGATTGCGGATTGGGGAAAGACGAAGGAGGGCTCGCCTGAATGGGACGCCAGCTTTAAGGCTGCTTCCGATGCGTTAGCCGCTTATAATCGCGCAGATTTCTATGAAAGGGATGCCAGAGAAAAGGCGAAGCTGCCGGCCCCGTCAGAGCGTGAAATTGCCTATCCAAAAAAATGTGCGATACCAAGAGCGCTGCCGACCTACGAACCTGTGCCCAAAGAGCGGCATCCACAAATCGGCATCATAATTGGCAACCCCGAGGTCAATACTGCGTTTGTCGGGGTGCAATTCTCGGTCATTTTTTCCGATGGATCCGCCATCGAACGGATCAGTGGCCCAGGCGGGTGGACCAGCCTGCCAGTGCAACCCGGAAAAAGCGTCCGCGCCGTGCGGGCTGAGGTCGACATCGACGATCCAGGCAGGTTCACCTTTCCGATCGCGTTGTCCGGCCCCGGGGTGCTGATCATTGACATTAACCCTGAGGCTTTTGCCGTCATGAAGCTCGAACCGACAACGCTTTCGATCGAACAAGATGGCAGCCTGCGTTCCAAACAAGACGGAAATGGAATCTATTTGCGGAAATAGGGCGATCGATATCGTCTTCGGAACTCGGATCGCAAAAATCCGGCTTCGTCTCAAGCGGATAGTTCCGGAGTCCGCCCCTTGCAGGCTTCGGCGATCATCGCGTTCAATCGTTGGGCATGGGTCCGCCAGGCGCGCTCCTGATGATCGTTCCATCCGCTACCGGCCGCATTGGCAAGCTCTTCAACAACCATGTCGACAAATGCCATGTAATGGGACTGAGGAATCTCTCCATAGTTGCGATGAAGATCGACAAAGTTGGTAATGGTAACAGGTACCCAGGATTCATCGGCTGCAAGCCCGACCAAAGCCTCAATCGTCTCATTCGTCATCCGGCCACTTGCCGCCGCGAGGTTGATGAAGGCCGGACGCTGCTCGGGGAAGGTCGCAAAGAACCGCTCAAACAGGCCAGGAATGATGTCGATATTGGCTTCCGCGATGGCAACAAGGGTTGCTTCCATCTGGTCGGAGTCCGAAGTGTCGGTCATGCCGTTTCTGGCTTTCCGAACGGCCATTCTATCACATCGCCGACCCATAGAGCCCACCAGACAAAGACTGGTTGAAACGCGAGCCTTGGCGCGTGATACCACCAGCTCAGATGTGCGCCACCAACCGCAATATCATTAATCGCGTGGTTGATGTTCGCCGGAAAAACGCAAATTGCATAGGCGGCAAACGCAATCCCCGCGGCGACCCTGAGCGGACGAATGAACAGTAGCGCGACCGCGCCGGCGATTTCGCACAGCCCTGTAAGAAGCACGACCGTTTCGGGATGGGGGACCCAGTCCGGCGTAATCTGGAGAAAACCACCGGGCGAACGGACGTGCGCCACGCCTGCGATGAAATAGATAACGCCCAACAGGACCCGCAGGCTTGTTCTTGCCCATTTTTTTGTGGTCGTCATCGCTCGGTTATCACCAATGCGGATTACCCTGTCAAAGCAGATTGCGCGCGGGGCACCTTAGTCCTTGATCGTAACCATGCCGACTGGGTTTCCCTTGGTGGAAGGCGCCGCTGCGCTGCTCTTTTTCTTTTCGGCCTTGGGCTTTCGCGCTTCCTTGTTCGATTTCTTCTGACCCTTTGCCATGATCTCTTCCTCTCGTGTAGGCGCTTCGCCCCGATCCGTCCTTATAGAGAAATGTGCCGGAACGCGTCATGAATTCGGTTGTCCGGTTTCAAATCCAGCCCGGCGCATGAACAACTTCGAGCTTCATCCCGTCCGGGTCTTCGAAGAACACGGCATAATAGTCGCCCGAATATTGCGGATAGTGCGCTGGAGTATCCAGAACGGTTATGCCATGTTTCAGCAGGAGCCGATGAACGGCGTCGACATCTTCGCGGCTCTGCGCGTGCCAGGCAAGATGGTGGAGACCAGGCGCGTATCGCTTGTGGATATGTTCCGACACCGCGGGTTCGCATGGGCGCAGACCGAGTGAGGCCCCGTCTCCATCAGAACCCAAGTCCCATTCACAGCCATGCGCATCGTCCTTGACCATCCTGTAGCCAAGGAATTCAAGGACCAGGCCATATACGCGACAAGATGCAGCCAGATTGCTGACGTTCAGGTCGATATGATGAAATCCGCCACGCATCGTATCCGCCACCTTCGCATCCCGGGTTGCCGATCCCGGAATTAGCCTGCCGCGCAGTGGCAAGTCAAAGTCCGGCTAAGCAGCCTTTCGCAACCGCGCGACCGACGGAACTTCTCGGATCTTTGCGGGCATCCTGTTCCA